>LJUD01000090.1 GCA_001304035.1 bacterium SM23_31
TTACAGGAAGATACATGCAAAGAAGTAAAAAACCGCTTACGAAAAGCAGGACGTTAATGCGAAGAATTGAAATCATAATAATTCCTCCGTTTAATTTTTAAACATGTTCAATGGAATTGTTTTCAACTATATTTTATTAGATTATCCGGGAAATTAATGCCTGAGGGAAAAATATTCATTCCTAAACTCTATCCTTTAATTTTAACAGAAGGCTGGAAATGTAGTTTTAATTCGTTAAAGTCTAAACACGTAATACCGAAAAACCGGAAAATGTGTCAGAACCGCCGATCCCGCTAAGCGGGATGACCAAAATGATTATTGTAATGCTTCACATATCAAACACATCATTGCATCAGCGTTCATCAGTGATTAAGGCTATATATGCATATTAATTATTGATTACAGGTAAGTATAAATCGGATGAACCATCTTACCGAATTTTACAACTTTGCATTTCAAAAGTCAAGTATTATAAAATAAAAATATGGTTTTGTACATTGTAATTTACTAATCTCTCTTACTTAAATAATAGAAATAGAAACGATTAAAATTGACAAGTAAAAAAAAATTACTTACTTTATTGTCGGCGTTAGTCTATCGTTACTATTCAAAATCCCGAATGGGGATTACTATGCTCCTTAAAAAAATAAGTTTCTGGTTGTTTTTGTGTCTATTGACTGGATTGACCTCACAATTATATGCACAACAGGCTGATTTGATGTTGGGATTTGAAGTAGGTACACTTTTTCCTCACGGAGATTTTAAGAAAAAATCAGGACACGGATATTTTCCGGGCATCGAGATACTTAAATGTATTTACAATAAAAAGGTTTTTTCACTTGTTGAACCACAGAGGTCGTTATTTTTGAATGCAAACGCAGATTTTTATTTTATGCGGCCAAAAACGCAAGGTGACATTAAGTATGAACCGGTGATTGTAGCAATTCGCGGTGGCATCAATTATATTGCAGGTACAATCCTCAGCGGTACTATGCTTCACATTGGTGTCGGCGCATATTCCATTTTTACGGAAACCAAACAATTAAAAACAAATGCTGTTGGTTTAGTCTCGGAAGTGAGATTATCAAGTACTACAGAAACAAAGCCCGGAATATGCTTTGGAGCAGGTATAAATTCATCATTTTTTAACTTTAGCGGAAAGTACCACATAGTATTTACCGGAGGTGAAACAACAAATATTGTATCACTCAGCGTAATAATACGTAAAAAAATAAAGTAACCGGCATAATCCCCATTAAGTTTTATAGCTATCCATCATATAGTAGTTGATTTTGCACGCCAAATTGTGTATTATAGATATTTCATACCATTATATTCCCCCATTAATTTTTGATATAATTTAGCGGAGGCTTGCCATGTCATTACACTTCAACAATTACTTTAAACGTATTGCGATAATGTCAATATTTGTGGTATGTTTCGCATTACTCTTAATGTCTAACGGTACAATTGAAAACTATGACAATCAGTCGAAAAGTGAAATAACAAAATTTGCAATTTCATTTGATCCGTCCATCCGAAGCGAACCGGCTTCGGGCAGAGTATTGCTCCTCATGTCAAAAACGAATCGATTTTCACCAAGTGAAAACGGCACGCCTATTTTTGGGGCTAATGTTGACGACCTGAATCCCGGAGAACCTGCAATCATCGATGAAAACGTTCTCGGATACCCGGTAAAAAGCCTCAGCGAAATTCCCGCAGACAGTTTTTATGTGCAGGCATATTTAAATGTATACACGACTTTCCACCGCTCTGACGGTCATACTGTCAAACTGCACATGGACCAAGGTGAAGGACAGAGCTGGCGGCGGTCACCGGGAAATTTATTCAGCGACCCTCAAAAAATATACTACGATCCCCAAAAAGGCGGAACAATTACTCTTACGATGGATAAAAAAATTCCGCCTATTCCCCCACCCCAGGATACCGAATGGGTAAAAAATGTTAGAATCCAAAGCGAACTTCTTTCCGAATTCTGGGGACAGCCGATGTATATCGGGGCAAGAATCCTTTTGCCCAAGGGATTCAACGACCATCCTGAAGTAAAATACCCTGTGGTTTACAGCCAGGGACATTTTTCACGGGGGATTCCGGGCGGTTTTAGCGAACCTTCTGAGAGAAATCCGGAGGGAAATGCATTTTATCAAGCATGGACATCGGAAAATTTTCCGAGAATGCTGTTAGTAACTATTCAGCATGCGAATCCATATTACGATGACTCTTATGGTGTTAACTCCGAAAATGCAGGACCTTACGGAGATGCGATAACGCAGGAATTGATACCTTATCTCGAGGACAAATTTCGTGCAATCGGAAAAGAATACAGCAGAGTCCTCACCGGCGGTTCGACCGGCGGCTGGATATCCATAGCAATGCAGGTCTGGTATCCCGACTTTTTCGGAGGAACATGGACATTTTATCCCGACCAGGTCGATTTTCGCAAATACCAGATTGTCGACATTTATAATGACAAAAACGCATATTTTATCGAGCATGAGTGGACTAAAGTACCTCGACCCGGCTCCCGAAGACCGGACGGTAATGTGACATATACGATGGAACAGGAAAATCTATTGGAAGAAGTTATAGGCGACAGGTACCGTTCAGGCGGACAGTGGGCAATCTGGAATGCCGTTTTTGCACCGGTTGCCGAAGACGGCTATCCAAAACCGATATGGAACCCGCTGACCGGCGAAATCGACCACGAAGCTGCCGAATGGGCGAAAGAGCATTACGATATACGGTACTATCTCGAAAATAACTGGGAAACAGTCGGACCTAAATTAGCTGGAAAAATTAATATGTTCTGCGGACGTATGGACAATTACTATCTCAATGAAGCGGTATATTTACTCGAGGAATTTCTTGAAAGCACACAAAATCCATATTATGCCGGAAGATTTGAATATGGCGACAGGGGCAGGCACGGCTGGAGTCCATACAGTCGGGACAGCGCTGAAATGTATCTTGAAATGGCGGAGCATATTACGAAAAATGCTCCCCCCGGCGAGGATACTAATATGTGGAAATATGAAAAATAGTGGTTCTTCGCGGATTTGTGTTGATATTAATATATTTCGCATATCGTTAAAGTCGAAGGTGAATCCCGAGTACTCGGGGCAATAGAATTTTTCAGATTAAAAATTTATAACAATCTATTAAGGAGTCACAACGATGAAACACAAAAAAATGACCATTAGCTCAGGGATTTTTACGTTTGTATTGGCTTTGCTGCTTGCAGGTATATCGCTGCATATTTCTTATGCAAAAGAAACAGGTGGAACAAGCCTGCGGTTTGATGTAACCTTTCCTGAATCGGTGAGTAAAGAACCGCTCACCGGTAGAATGTTTGTCGCCATATCGCGAAGCGAAAGAAGCGAACCACGAATGCAGGTCAGCAGGTATGGTGTCCAGTTTTTCGGCGTTGATTTTGAAGAGCTCTCTCCGGGAAGTAAAGTAACTGTTGACGGTTGAACACTCGGCTATCCTATAAATGAGCTTCAAGACCTGCCTCCGGGCGAGTATTTTATTCAGGCTGTGCTGAATAAATATACAAAATTTGAACGCTCAGACGGTCATACGGTTTGGATGCATATGGACCAATGGGAAGGACAAAACTGGCGGCGCTCACCGGGAAATGTATACAGCGACGTCAAAAAAGTCACTTTGGATCCGGCAGAAGGCGGAGTTTATAATCTCGAAGTAAAAAACATTATCCCACCTATTCCGGATATCGAGGACACAAAATGGGTGAAACGAATTAAGATGCAGAGCAAGCTTCTCAGCGAATTCTGGGGGCATCCCATCTATATCGGTGCGACCATACTTCTTCCAAAGGAATACAACGAACGTCCAAACGTTCACTATCCAACCGTATATAATCAAGGGCATTTTTCGAGGGGGAATCCGGGCGGTTTTAGAGAACCTACAGAAAGAAATCCCGAAGGAAATGAATATTACCAGGCATGGACATCGGAAAACTTCCCACGTTTTATTGCTGTTACAATCCAGCATCCTACTCAGTACTTCGACGATTCTTATGCCGTGAATTCGGTAAATAACGGACCTTACGGTGATGCGATTCACCAGGAACTTATACCGGAAATAGAAAAACAGTTCAGATGTATCCCGGAAAGCTATGCGAGAGTGCTAACGGGTGGCTCAACAGGCGGATGGGAATCTTTTGCACTGCAGGTATTTTATCCCGATTTTTATGGAGGCACCTGGTCGTTTGCACCCGATCCGCTCGACTTTAGAAACGTGGAAGGCATCAATATTTATGAAGATAAAAATGCCTTTTATAAGGAATACGAATGGTACAAAGTTCCAATTGCGAACACACGTATACCTGAGACCGGCGAGGTGCGTTTAACCTCGCAACAGCGCAATACTATGGAACTTGTAAACGGCACGAAAGGAAGATCAGGCGAACAGCTCGACATCTGGAGTGCGGTGTTTGGACCGGTCGGTGAGGACGGATATTTTAAGCCCCTATTTGATAAAAAAACGGGTGAAATCGATCCGGAAGTTGCACAGTACTGGAAAGAAAACTATGATTTAAGGTATTATCTTGAAACAAACTGGAAAGAAATCGGACCGAAACTTGTTGGGAAACTGCACGTGATTGCCGGTCACATGGACAATTTTTACCTGAATATCGGCGTCTATCACACGGAAAGATTCCTGGAAAGCACACGCGAACCCTATTATGCAGGATCGTTTACTTACGGCGCCCGGGGCGGACACGGCTGGCGTCCATACTCAAGCGTTCAACTGCTTATAATGATGGCTGAACATATTACTAAAAATGCACCTCCCGGAGCAAATACTCAAAGCTGGAAGTATTGAAATTGATGATAAAATTTTTATATTTCGCGCAAAGCCGCAAAAGACTGCAAAGTCTAAATATTTATACTAATATTCCGAGCGAGCTTTGTGTCTTTGCCGTGAAGTGCCCACCGGCGGGAAAATATTTTCCCAAGAAGTAATATTATCAGTACAATTCATTAAAAAAGGGAGCAAATATTGTCTGCTCCCTTTTTTATTAATATTTTTTATGCAGTTAATACTTTAACATCGTCGTGGGCAGTTTAGTCGGCGTCATGATTTTAAAGATCGGGAAAATATTAGGCCGAGACTGTTGTTGCTGCCTTACCTGCACCGGTACTTGAACAGCAGTAGTATCCATTCTTGCTGCCCGGGCGCGCATTTGAACGGGAACAGCAGTAGTATCCCGCGTTGCTCTCGTAAAAGCACCTGCCTCTCTCCCACGACCCGCGCTTGGCAGCAGCGCATCCATGGTGTTCCACTTCACAACATTATCATTTGTTTCCGGTTCCAGTAAATGAGCAGCTACGCGGCCCATCACCTGACCGGTCCTGATAATATACGTACCTTTGGTGAACGTACGTGTTTCTTTCACTGTTTCGTCGGCAAACGTAACGGTTACGGAAGCAGGGTGGTCATATTCGGGACCAAACTCAATGTTAGTCATGTTATACGCCTCTATATCGATCTCGGTATCTTCCTGCAGTACTTCTACCATAATTTTATGCTGTTTAAGCAATTCCACCGCTTTCCATGCACGTGCTTCCAAAACGTAGGCATACGGACGAGGTCGTGTCTTGATAATTTCCGGTTTTTTGACTAAATCGGCGCCGGTAATTTTAACGGTTTCTCTCGTTCCCCCCGTTCTTCTTCCTGTCTCCGGGTCTCTTGTACCGCCTACTGTAATTCCAATTTCATAGGATACTTTATAATCTTCCGGAACATATCTCACCTGAATAGGGATATCACCGGTGGCATTCTGTCCCATTTCAATGGTTTCGCGGCGGGCACGGTCAACAACCATCTTCAGCCTCTCTGCATTCTGGTATGCATACTGTACAACTGCTTTATATGCAACAGCACCGCTCTTTATCCCGGGTTCCATGTCCTGCCCGGGAGATTCAAACAATATACCTACACAATTGATGAAAGCGGCGTAATTTCTGCTGATGCGGGGGTCAAAACCGCCTCCTCTCCAACTTGTGCTGTCTCCACCGGAATAATACCATGATTTGTACCCCTGCGCTTCCATTTTTCTATCAATAAAAGGAAAAATTTCCTGGTCGGCAAGGATGGTAATTCTCTGGTCAGGCGAAGCATGACTGTTCGCCTGATAGCAAATGTTATATGGAAACGAACCGCCGTTATGCCCGTCTACAGTGACATGCGGATGCCATGTAAGAAGAATGTTTTGAACGAAGTTTCTTAACGCCGGCTGTTCGAGCTTCATATAATCACGGTTCATGTCAATTCCAAGAGAATTGCCGCGGCTTCTACGTACAAATCCATCGGGATTGATAGACGGAACCATGATAACTACAAGGTCGTCTAACATCCAGTTCATGTCGGATCCTTTTGTCGCCAGTTCCCGGATAAGAATCAAATTTGATTCCCTGAGCGTACGCTCACCGCCGTGAACATTCGCAGCAAGAACAACAATCGTCTTACCGGATGCCAGAGCTTCCCAGGGCTGTGTTATCAAAGGTCTGCTGAAGACCGCATACGGCTGTTCCCGACCCTCAATTGATTTCCCAAATGTCCCGAGCAGCATTTCAGTAGTAGTTGCCTGGATTTTTTGCAAATAATCCAACATTTCTTCATAGCTCGTATACTGCTGAAAACCGGACTCCTCGCATGGAGTAAGTACAACCTGGCTGAATGCAAAAGAACTGATACATGCAACCAGCACAACAGCAAGAATCCCTGCCGTAAATCGATTTTTAAAACGAATCATCTGATCGTCCTCCCTGTTTATTGTGTGGTTTATTACGTAAACATTTTGTAGACTATTCTACTTTTTAATATACGTGATTAAAGAATAAATATTCAAATAAAATCGAAATTGAATCCGATAAGCTTATTATATGTATTCTTTACGGAAAGACTGTCTTTAGTACCCGGGGCGATGCGCCAATCTCTGATTAACGCATGTCTATATATAATTTTACTACAAATAAAATTTACATCAATTATTAGAAAAATGCAAAAGTTTTGTTATTACAAGACTTTGGCAAATTTTGTGATTTAAGGATTATTTTGGCATTGAGTAACACCCCCAAATCCCGAGTACTCGGGAGGGGTGCCACCTAAGCTAAGATAGTCATTGCGAGTTTTCCTCCCCCGAGTATTCGGGGGAGGAAAACGTGGCAATCTCGCTTTTAAAATCTAACACAAAGCTTAATTGCGCCTTAAGAGTAATTTTTAACAAAGTCTCGATTTAAATTACAGATAATACTTTTATAGAAATTTGAATGAATGAAAATTATGTTTTTCTATAACATACATGTTACTTATCCGGTCATAGACTGGAAACGTACCAATAAATCCCCCTTAGAAAAGAGCAACTCACTAATAAGTCCTCTTTAGAAAAGAGTAATCTTCAATAAGTCTCCCTTAGAAAAGGGGGATTAAGGGGTGTTGTAAGAAAGGTTTTAATCCCGCTTAGCGGGATGAATTTTTTATACAACCCTCTCCCTATGTCACCCTTTGTTAAGGAGAATTAATGAAACCATTTACCTTAATTATAAAATTCACACAAGTATAAAGCCACTCATGCTAAACTTTTTTCGTTCAAACTTAATCACGCACTAATATTTCAAAATTTTCGTAGGAAGTGCAACCGGTGTCATAATTTTGAAAATCGGGAAAATAACCGGTTGAGGTTCCTGGGGCTGTGCCTGTTCTACGGGAACGCCTGCCGTAATAGTTCTTCCTGCCCGCTCACCCGATTGACGAGGCATCCTTGGCAGCATTGCATCCATTGCGTTCCATTTAACTACATTATCGTTTGTTTCCGGTTCCAGCATGTGAGCAGCCACACGGCCCATCACCTGACCGGTCCTGATAATATACGTACCTTTTGGGAACGTGCGTGTTTGCTTGACTGTTTCGTCTGCAAACGTAACAGTCACCGAAGCAGGATGGTCATATTCCGACCTATATTCAATTCCTGTCATGTTATACGCTTCAAAATCAATTTCCGTATCCTTCTGGAGCACTTCAATCGTAATTTTATGCCGTTTCAGCATTTCCACCGCTTCATAGGCGCGGGGTTCTAAAAGGTAAGCATACGGACGCGGTCTGGATTTGGTAACTACCGGCTCGATCATCAGGTCTGCTCCGATAATTTGAACGAGTTCTCTCGTTCCACCAGTTCTTCTTCCTGTTTCCGGATCAATGGTGCCGCCTCTTCTTATTTCAATTTCATAAGAGACTTTGTAATCTTTCGGACCGACCGTGATTTGAACCGGGATTTCGCCCGTAGCATTCTGCCCCATTTCTATGGTTTCGCGGCGTGCACGTTCAACGGTCATCATAACTTTTTCCGAATTCTGAGCGACATAATGTAAAAGGGCTCTGGTTGCAACCAAACCGCTTTTTGCGCCATCATCACGGTCTTGCCTGGGAGACTCAAACAATATTGAAAAACTGTTAATAAAGCCTCCGTAATTAGTGTTTATACGCGGATCAGTGGGAGCGCCTCTCCACCTTAGACTGTCGCCGCCGGAATAGTACCATGACTTGTATCCGTTTTTTTCCATTGCACTATTGATAAATGGAAATATTTCCTGGTCGCACAATCTTGTAATCCGCTGGTCTGAAGCTGCATTGGCTGGTCCCTGATAACAAATATTATACGGATAGGCACCACCGTTATGCCCGTCAAGAATTATATGCGGCTGCCATGTAAGAAGAATATTCTGGACATAATTAGATATTGCCGGCTGTTCGAGCTTCATGTAATCACGGTTCAGGTCAATTCCCAATGAATTACCGCGGGTTGCGCGGACAAAACCGTCGGGATTAATCGAGGGAACTACTATAACGATCAGTTCATCTAACAGCCAGTTCATGTCAGAGCCTTTTGTCGCAAGTTCACGTGTAATCATCAAAAGAGATTCTCTTACAGTTCTCTCACCGCCGTGAACGTTTGCTGCCAGAACGACAATCGGTTTTCCGGTTGCTGTGGCTTCTTGTGGTCGCGTTACAAGAGGTCGGCTAAAAATCGCATAGGGCTGTTCCCTGCCCTCAATTGTTTTGCCAAAAGTTGACAGCAGCATTTCGGTTGATGTCGCTTGAATATCCTGCAAATACTGCAGCATTTCTTCATAGCTGGTATATTCTTGAAAACCGGACTCCTCGCTGGGTGTGCGGATAACCTGGCTGAAAACAACAGCGCCGAAAAATAAAACCAACAGTGCTGAAAAAACACCGATAAGTAAGTGTTTTTGAATACGAATCTTCATAATTTCCTCCTGACTTGTTAAAAATTAATCTGAAAATGCTATTATACTATTTACTTATTTATTTTTGAAATATTCAATCAAATAATGAGGTTATGAAAAATATTTTTTGTATTTTCTATTTCTTCCGGTAATAAATTATATTCGACTATTCAATTGTATTAATTTTAAACAGAATTTATATAAACCACGGGAAAAGATATCCGGTATATTTTATACATTATATTCAAATACT
>LJUD01000091.1 GCA_001304035.1 bacterium SM23_31
TTTCCTTTTATGTATAACTTTTTTTCAAAATTTTTTAAGATTTTAAGGAGGTAGGGATATTTTCAAACGGCGCCGGGTAAAATCCAGATGCCTCGTCTCTCTTTCCCGATTAGAAGAACGTAAAGAAAAACAATACTTTGTTTTTAATATTGATCGTGCAAAATTATCATGTAAAATGCTCAAATCAATTGAAAATCCTTCTATATTTCAACTAAAAACCACCCGTAAATGTAACTTTCCTACTAAATATAACCGCATAACTCAGTTAGAACCGGTATAAATATTATATACCATCCAAATAAGTTATATCCTGCATAATAGAGTAACGTGTCTGTCAGTGAGGTATTATAATAAGCAGAAATAAAAATGCCGGCATAGAGTTCCTGCTCACTATACCGGCAATGCACAGCGAACCTTTTTAGGTAGGCTGAATTCAATGTACCTTTTTTTATCGTGCATGTCAATATAAATTTTTCTATGCCACACAACATGATGAACGAAATAGAGCCGTTTTCCCGAATAAGGGTATACACACAAATGTATGCCTGAATAATAATTTTGCACCTGCGTCTATTATACGGCTTTGTACAGCCATTTTTACAATACGGGACTGTTGCTGTTTGCGGGTGCTGTGCAACAAATTAAAATATTTTTCGCTGTATTAGAGACAGAGGTTATAATTAACCTCCCTCAGCACCGGAAAGCTATGGTACGTCATCGAAATATGCCTGTCACGTTATAAACACGTTAGACACATTACGTCTATATATTAGGAGTGTGAAATTCATTTCCCTATTAAGAAAAATGGGGGTGATTTTCAACGAATTTCCTTATACTAAAAACGAAGTTTTCAAAAATTTTCCCAAAATTTTTTGAAGCTAACTCATAAAAATCCTATATTATCGGATGTCTAAAACCGTTTTCCCAAAAACAAACTCAATGGATATGTGCAATGTATACGGTATCTCTAACCCCCGCCCTCTTATATGCGGAGGTATGCCCCCCCTATTGCCAAAAACGCCGGCACACACCTAAAGTATACAATCGGATCGTAAATGTATACCGCATTTGTAACAATGTATATCAAACCGCAGTACTTAACCGGTATACACAATATCTTGTGTTTTACCAAAAATAAAAAAAATAAACGTGCTAATTCGTGCTCAGGTTTACATAATGAATCTTATACGACAAATATGACGTAACTCCTTGTTTTCGTGCTCAGCTTACTCCAAAATTGCTCAAAATTTCATCAAAAAACAAAAATCTCCAAAAAGTGAAACAATGTACGCCATTCATAGCTTACACGCAACGATCACGCAGGAAATTATATTGATTTTTACGGTGCATTCCCGTAGCTTCTTTTGCAAGTTTTTTATCAGTTCTAATAGCTTTTCTCCAGATTTCTGGATAACCTTCTTCTTGCCCCCTTCTCTTTGTTTTGCCTTACCCGCTTTCGCAAACATCTCCTTCAGTGGTATCATATAGAAATGATTCAAAATGCCTTTAAGTATGGCGTTTTATCGCTCAATTTTAAGACTTTTTTTATCGGGCATACATTATATACCCTTTTTTAAAGAAAGCGTTTTAAAATCGTTTCAGACGGCTTGGTATGGACAAAAATGTTCACCAAAGCGTTGAAACGTTTTTGACCTGCCGTACATCACAGCACCCGCAAACATTAATAATGCCGTATCGTAAAACTGGCTCTACAAAGCCGTAGAATAGGCGCTGGTGCAAAGTTATTATTCAGGCATACAATTTTTTTTATACCCTTTTTCGGGAGAATGGCTCTATTTCGTTCATCATGTTGTACAGCATAGAAAAGATTTTCCTTGACATATACAAGAGAAAAAGGTATATTATCTGTTGACCATTTGAAAAAGCATTTAGTTTCTGCGGAAATATGCCGGTATAGCTAATCACTATGCCGGCATTTTTATTTTTGCTTATTATAATACCTCACAAAAAAATTTTCCTTGACAGACACAATAAAAAAGTGTATCTTAACTTTTGCCTACCTAAAAAGGTATGATTTTCGTATTTTCCGTGAACACATGCCGGCGTTGAGATTCGGTTACGCCGGCATTTTTATTTAATACCACCGCTTTGTAAGCATAAGAACAAAATTCTTTACAAATTTTTTTGTAAAATTTTTTGCAAAATTTTTTGGAGAATTCCACGTGCAACTATATTACGTATGTTTACCTAACCAAAATAGGCGTGGTACGTCATTAAATCCGCCCTAAAATACAGTGTTGCGTCAATTTTTTTTAACCACTATATCTTGTATTTTGCTGAAAATAAAAAAATAAACGTGCCATCTCGTGCATAATTTTACCTGAAAGATGTCATACGGCAAAATCGCCGTAACTCAACTTTGCCATTGTGGAATAATCCCTTAAAATCCCCGCAACTTGTTTTATCACAATAAATTAGCCGTATACTATCTTTAAAGATTGTATACATGACAGCTTGTCATAGGTAAAAATATTACTTGAATTTGACGGCTTTTACAATTTCCCGGACTGATTATCAAAACTGAAACCGCAACCAAAATTTTCAAAGATAATAGACAAAATTTACGTTGTACAACGCTTAAGTAACATGGTTACAAGCATAGAATACCGATAAAAATGTCTAATTTCTTGCAATATTATATAAACATATTGCCTTAGTTAAAATATAATACTATATAACCTGCTTATTTAGTTATACCAATAAGCGGACTTCCCCGTTAAGCCGGGCTGGTATGTTTTTGGCATCCTGTAGATTTGACTTACTATAAACATAATATTCTAACTTTTTGCAGGATTTTTATAAGTCGCAAAAAAATGTTCAAATTCTTTTCGATTGTAAGTTATTGTTTTTATTGAGCAGTTTTAAAAAAGTATAATTAAATCTAAAAAAAGCTTGACTTTTGTTTTACAATGTTTTACATTGTTATTGTAATTTTTAATAATGAGAAATACAATGCAGACTTTAAAAGGCATAAGATTAGACGACGAAATAATAAAGGAAATAGAAAAATTGGCTATAAAAGAAAATCGAAGTTGGTCTAATATGGTTAAACAGTTAATAAACGAAGCATTAAGGGCACGTAAAATAAAGCAGTAAACTATTTTTTTGCCCTTAATGTAAACAATGTTATACAATATTAAACAGTTGATTTATATATAGAATCAATACAAATATATTTTTTTACTCTTAATGTAAACAATGTTATACAATATTAAACAATAATTAGGAGGACTTTAACAATGGAAACACTAACCAAATTAACCTGCTCCCGCTGTGATGCTGAAATACCGGAAGATGAATCATTTCAGTATGACAGTGAAGATTACTGTGAAGATTGTTATAACGAGCTCTTCACAACTTGCGATGATTGTAGTGAAACAATTCCCGTTGATGATGCACATTATTACAATGATGAAACGCTTTGCGATGACTGCTTTGATAATAACTATTTCAATTGTGAAAGCTGTAATGAAGTACATCATCTCGACGATAGTTATTCTGCATTTGACCGTTTGTACTGTGGAGATTGTTTTCACGAATCTTACACTTATTGTCAAAGTTGTGATGAACCTGTTTCAAGAGATGGAACATATTTTATTTGCGACTTAGACATCTTTGTATGTGATTATTGTTCCGAAAACAACTACCAATACTGTGATGAATGCGGGCAATACTATGAAGATGAATGCGAATGCGGAAGCAATGGTAGCAATCCAATAAGGAATCATACCTATAAACCTGAGCCGAAATTTCATGGCAAGGGAAAATTGCATTTCGGCTTTGAACTTGAAATCGAAAGTTATAACGGCAATGATTTAAACGATACTGCAAAGTATATAACCGATAAGTTAGACGGTCTTATATATTGCAAAAATGACGGTTCTCTTAACAATGGCTTTGAAATCGTTTCGCATCCGTTTACGTTTGATTTTCTCAAAAACAACCTGCTTAAAAAGAACAAATTAAATCCAATATTTGACCTGAGAATACAAGGTTTTCGGAGTTATAATACGTCTACTTGCGGAATACATGTTCATTTAAGCCGGAAAGCATTTACCGACCTGCATTTATACAAGTTCATGAAATTCTTTTATGAGAATCCCCGATTTATATGGAAATTCAGTCAACGAAAATTAGAAAATCTTAACCGGTGGAGTACGCTAACCGGTGATAAACAACCTATAATACAAAAGGTAAAAGAAAAGTATAACCCTTCCCGGTATGTTGCGGTAAATATGAACAATAACCATACCGTTGAAATTAGAATATTCAGGGGTACGCTGAAAAAAGAGGGATTTTTACGTAATATTGAGTTCTGCCATGCTATTTTTGAATACACAAAAGATGCAAGCATAAAAAACGCTCATAATATAGACGGTTTTTACGCTTTCGTTAAGGCAAATAAATCTAAATATATCAATTTATACGATAGCATTACAAGGCGTGATTTACTATCATAAAGTAACTTTACTATAACAATCATATTTCAACTTTTTGATAACCTAAAACCTGGAGGAAAAATATGTGTATAGCAATTTACAAACCCGCCGGCAAACACGTTTCCAAGAAAACACTGAAACGCTGTTGGCGGGAAAACCCGGACGGCGGTGGATTTATGTATGCTGCAAATAACAGAATACATATTGAAAAAGAGCTCAGCAACTTTAAGTTATGGTATGCTAAATATCAAAAAGCCGTTAAAATGCACCCGGATAAAGATTTTGTACTTCATTTCAGAATTGCAACTTCCGGGAAAATCGACCTGCGTAACTGTCATCCGTTCAGAATTTATGGCAGCCTTGCTTTTTGTCATAACGGTATTATCAATATTGAAATACCCGATAAAAGCGTATTGAGTGATACCGTAACATTCAGAAATAAAATATTGCGCAAGCTGCCGGATAACTGGTATGAGAATAAAGCTGTGATAAAACTAATTATTAAATTTATCGGCTTCTCAAAACTGGTATTCCTGAAAAGCACCGGCGATGTTTTTATCATTAATGAAGAAAAAGGAATATGGGATAATGATATATGGTATAGCAATACAAGCTATAAATACGTAAATATATCACACAAATATTCCGGATTCGGTTTAAACAATTATCCCTATAACCGTGAAGAAAGTGTATGGCTAAACGATTGTTGTATGGAGTGCGGAACTGTGCTTACATTGCTAACTGAAAAACAAGAGAACCTTTGTATAGACTGCCTTTTTGCATATCATAACGAAAATGAAATAGTTGATATGTTAAAAAGGCATAATGAACAAGATATAGTTTGCAATACCGATTCTTATGCAATACCGTAAAGTTGGTTTACTATAATTATCATATTCCAACTTTTTGATAACCTAAAACCTGGAGGAAAATCAGATGAAAAAGTATAATGCACGTATCATAAACAAGGGATGTTCATATTTTTTGAACCCACCGACATACCCGGAACGGCGTAAATGTGTGTTCTTGGAAGACTGGCACCCGGACGGACATTATTGTTGTCTGAGTTACGCTGTAGACTGGAAACAATTAGACAATGGAATAAGAAAAGAAGCCGGCAGAATATTAAATTCATGGCAAAAGCCGGATATTAACGATCCCAGAATACAAAAATGGATTAAAAAGGTAATGAAAGTTTACGGAAACCGGTATAGAGGCGACACTACCCAGCCATTCGGCGGATTTGCATGGTGCGACATGGTAAAAAACGACAAGTTAGACCCTGTGAAAAACCAGGATTTACACGGCGGCGTATATGTTATACGCAAATATTACCCTGAATTCATACTCAAAAAACATCATCTCAAGTAGATGAAACATATAACCTGAAAATCGGGAATAACAAATGAACACAATAGCCTATTGCAGAGTATCTACATTAAACCAGCGTGAATCTGAGACAATTACCATACAGACCGGAGCACTTCAAAAGTACGCACAGGATAACGGATACAACCTGATACAAATATTCAAAGACGACGGTGTTTCAGGAAGTAAAGAACTGCAGAACCGCCCCGGACTTGCTGCAATGTTTAATTTCCTTGAACGACGTCAGAACATTGACGCTGTGCTGATATTCAAGCTCGACAGGTTAGCCCGTGATTTGTATGTACAGGAGTTTATCATACGTGAATTGCAAAAACTCAAAGTTCAGCTTATCAGCATTAAAGAACCTGACATCACAAACACCGGCGATCCTATGCGCAAAGCATTCCGGCAGTTCATGGGAATTATGGCGGAGCTTGAACGTGCATTCATTGCGCTACGGCTCACTGAAGGACGCTATAAAAAAGCCCGCAGCGGCGGATTTGCCGGCGGACAGGTATCACTCGGATACAAGACTACTCGCAAACAGCTCAAAGTTAATCTGAACGAAGCCGAAGCCGTGCAGCTTATATTTTCACTTCACGGACAGGGGAAATCACTGCACGAAATTACCCGCATACTAACACTCCACAATATACCAACCAAACGGGGCGGACAATGGCATCCCTCAACAGTCCGTAAAATATTAAACAACCAACTCTATGCAGGCATCTACAACTACAACGGCATTAAATCCCAAAAGAAGGAGCTGCAACTAATCTGAATTTTTTAATGCCTCTCTAATACACATTCATACTTTAAGACTTCTACGGCAGCATAACAAACGGGTAATTTATTTATAGGCATTTTGGAATCATACTGCAATTTTAATTAATTACTTTTTATTTCTTAATTACAAACATCGGTGAAATCTCTCTATATCCAATGATATTAATTGTTTATTTCCATAATTTTGCTTGAATATCATTAAGGAATTTTATACCTTATTTTATTAGTAACTTCAAATTCTGTTATAAGTTATCACATAATCTTTTTTAGCCTTACTAAATGGAGGATATCTCCAAATGGCTGAAACTGAACTTCGTGAATCATCTATACATAGCTTACTTAAAGATTTTAAAGGGATTGATCCGCTCAAAGAGTTATTCTGGTCGGAATTAAACTATGATCGTGTGAATCAAGCACTTCCACGATATTCATGGAGCGATACAGCTAAAAATGCAATTGCGGAAGACCCTCTTTTATTTGCATCTGGTGGAAAAGATGAAAGTTTTCATATAATCTATTCAAGATTAGCCTCAGAGAAGTTGCTGTACACAAAGGAACGTCCGGTTGTTGCCAAGCTATTAAGAGAACATCTTTACAGCTTATTCATATTTTCAAATGAATCTCAAGACCTCTGGCATTTTTTGAATGTCAAGTATGATAAAAAGTCCGATAAACGCCGTTTGTTTAGACGTATTACAATTGGAGGGGATGAGCGATTACGAACTGCTACTGAACGAATCGAATTACTTGATCTCGCATCAATTTCACCTGACCTGTTTGGTTTATCACCTCTAACAATTCAAGAAAGACATGACAAAGCGTTTGATGTTGAAGAAGTTACAAATAAATTTTTTAAAGGTACTATACATGCAGGACAGGTCATTGAAAAAGGTTTTATCCATATTTTCGACGAATTTCAAAAAGATTTGGAATCTCAAACAGGAAATAAAATCTGGGCGCATGATTATGCTCTTCAGTTTCTCAACCGGGTGATGTTTATCTATTTTATTCAGCGCAAAAGGTGGCTTGGCGATAATCCCGAATTTCTTGAAATATTCTGGAAAAGCTATAAGCGGTCCGGGCAGCGAGACACCTTTTTCGATAAGTGGCTAAAAGTGCTGTTTTTTGAAGCGTTCAACAATAAATTCAACTACGGTCATCGTCATTTCCCGGAAGACATCAAGAGTATACTTTCAAGTGCTCCTTATCTCAATGGCGGACTTTTCGTTGAAAATGAATTAGACAGAAATCCCGATTTTGAAATCAGTGACTCCAGCTTTGAATCAATTTTTGAATTCTTTCAGAAATATAACTTTACAATTGCCGAAGACAGTCCTTTTGATAAAGAGGTTGCGGTTGACCCTGAAATGATTGGTAAGGTATATGAAAGTCTGGTCAATGTTTCCGAAGATATTGAAAGGCGCGGTGAAGCCGGTATTTTTTATACTCCTCGAACTGAAATTGACCTGATGTGCCGGTTGTCGTTAGTTGATAACCTTGCTAATCATCTCGGAGAGTGCCATAAAAATCTTTTTTATGAGTTAGTCTTTGCATTTGATGAAGAGGAAAAACAAGCAGCCGACAAAGCCCTTACTGACGCTCAACTGTGGACTTCTTTTGACGAATATATTAAAAATATAACCATACTTGACCCCGCATGCGGCTCCGGCTCATTTTTGGTCGGTATGCTTTATATACTTGACGACCTTCGTAAGCGTGCAAACAAGCAGCACGGTAAAACTGAAGATGCCTTCGAGCGTAAAAAAGAAATTATCGGTAATAACCTGTACGGTGTTGATATAAAAGACTGGGCATGCCACGTAGCTGAATTACGGCTCTGGCTGGCATTAATAATAGACTATGAAGCCTCACCTGCTGAACTTCATGTCAGACGAGAACCGCTCTTGCCATATTTCACTTTCAAGATCCGTCCGGGTGACAGCCTTGTTCAAGAAATAGGAGGAATCAATTTCGCTCACATTCATGAATCACGTGAGGGGGGCTCCACCTTAAAGACGAAAATCACCAATCTGAAAACTGAAAAATTGCGTTTCTATTTAAGTGATGAGGAACGCGAATTTAAAACCGAAAATCAGGTGAAACAGGCTGAAAAGAATCTCTTCCTTGAAATACTTGAAACAAAGAAACATAATCTCAAACAGGAAATTTCAAAATTACGAATAAAAATTGACGGCGATCAAGGAGACCAAGTTGATATTTACGGAACTGTTGAAGCCAAAACCAAACAGATGGAATTGCAGGCTGCCGAGTGGGAAAAAGAGATTGAAAAGCATAAGGAAGATATTGAGCAGATTGACAATGCATTATCAGCGGTAAATTTAACGGAAATGGTTCCTTTTGTCTGGGATATTTCTTTTGTAGAAATATTTAAAGGAGAGAAAGAGGGATTTGATATTGTTATCGGTAATCCGCCCTATGTTAGGCAGGAAAACATTGCTGATCCATTACTTAACCGAGAGAAAATTACTAATGAAAACAAAAAGCAGTATAAGGCAAATCTTGCTAAATCGGTATATCGATGTTATCTGAGATACTTCAAAAACAAACCGGTTTCATTTAAACTGGATGCAAAAAGCGACCTGTATATTTACTTCTATTTTTACGGATTATCGCTGTTAAACCGGCTTGGTTCATTTTGTTTTATTACATCGAACTCCTGGCTCGACGTCGGGTATGGAAAAGACCTGCAGGAATTTTTACTCAAACAGTGTCACGTTAAAGTAATAATCGACAACCAGGCGCGCAGGTCATTTAAAGAGGCTGATGTCAATACAATTATTGTGCTTTTCTCAAAACCACAGGAAAAGTATGAATGGGGATTCGATAAAACATCCCGGTTTGTCATGTTGAAAGTACCTTTTGAACACGTACTTGATCCGGTCATTTTTGAAG
>LJUD01000092.1 GCA_001304035.1 bacterium SM23_31
ATTGTCCGGGCAAAACTCAAGGTCTACCGCACCGGTAATGTCGGAGATGAAAAGCACTTTCTCCCAGCTTGCACCGCCGTCTTTGGTGCGATACACGCCGCGGTCGGGATTTGGTCCAAAAGCATACCCGATCGCCGCAACGTACACCAGACCGGGATTATCAGGATGAATCTCCACGGCGCCTATTTGACCTACACCCCGGAGCCCGGCAAACGTCCAGCTCCTGCCTGCGTCGGTTGACTTATATACACCCCGACCGGTAATCACGTTGCTGCGGATGCCGTCCGAACCGGTACCGACATAGATAATCTCCGGATTCGATCCGGCGACTCGAATTGCACCTATAGAGCCGGTCTCGAAATAGCCGTCCGAAACATTGACCCAGCTCTGACCGTAGTCCGTCGTTTTCCAGACACCGCCGCCGGTGCTCCCCATGTAAAATGTGGAAGGCTGGGAGGCGATGCCGGCAACGGCGGTCACACGTCCGCCGCGGGATGGACCAATGCACCGGTACTCGAGACCTTCAAAAATGCCGGGATCGTAGACTATGTTAGGATCAGAACTCTGCGGCTGGGCATAAAGCGTAAACTCCTGACCGCCGATCAGAACGAATAATGCTGCTAAAATTGCAGCGGATATAATCTTTCTCATGGGTAAACCTCCTGATAGTTTGTGAGTTTTGTAAAGTTGAAATTATAAAATTGCTGCATAATTGCCTGCGTACAACCGGTATAACCGTTAAGAGAAATTTAAATGCGACAAAAAGACATTCTACAAACACAATAACTTAGAAGAAATCCCGGAGGTTGTGTCCGGGTTTATGTATCGGTTATGAGGGAAGCCATTTGTATTACTGCAAATTATCGTTTTAAATGTTTATCTATCCAATTATTTTTCTATTCGGAAAATTATCATGGAATTTGAAACGAGTTGCGGCACCGCAGCCTTTATAATAGTATATTTAAATTTAAAAAAAATATTCAAAAATTAATGAGTTGCAATAGATATAATTATTACCAAAATTTGGATATAATTTGCGTTTAACGTGAGTAACCATATACACTATCACCGGAAGTAACGATACCGGAGTGGAGAATTTCCATAAATTACTCAAATAAAGGATTGAATTTATCGATTTTTTTCGTATCTTAAAATGCTGACCAAAAAGAATTAATTCAATTAATTTATTTAACAAACCAAGTATTTTCGCTGTTAAGTTCACAGAAACAGAGTCGTATATTTTCTTATTATTTACTTCAGATATAAGGAGGAATAACAATCATGGCAGTATTGTTTTCGGGTGTTTTTCCCGCGCTTACAACGCCGTATGAAGACGGAAAGGTCTCTTTCTATAATTTTGTAAGAAATTTAGAGCGGTACGACCAGTATGACCTTGCGGGTTATGTCGTTCTTGGTTCAACCGGTGAGACTGTATTACTTGATGATACAGAGCGGATTTCACTGGTGAAGGCTTGCCGTGCAACTGTGCCGGACAACAAAAAAATTATCGTTGGAACCGGACGGGAATCAACACACGCCACAATTGAGTTTACGAACCGTGTAGGAGACCTTGGTGCGGATGCCGGATTAGTGGTAACGCCGTGCTATTACCGGGGGAAAATGAGCGCTGACATACTTACCGCTTTTTACACGGAAGTTGCAGATAAAGTAAATATCCCGATATTTATATATAATGTCCCCAAATTTACCGGCATACAACTGCCGTTTGAAACCGTAGAACAAACAATGAATCACCTGAATGTAATCGGTATAAAAGATTCATCGGGAAATATCGGTTATCTCGAGGAGATAGTAAATATTTGTCCGCAGGATTTTTCTGTTTTTCAGGGTTCCGGGTCTGTTTTGTATCCTTCTCTGCTTATGGGTGCACACGGCGGTATTCTTGCCTTAGCTGATTTTGCCCCCGGTGAAACTGCGGCAATATACAAGGCGGTTAAAAATAACGAACTTGAAGAGGGTAAGAAAATTCAGATTGCAATTGCCGCCGCTAATAATAGAATTGTCGGTTCTTACAGCGTGCCGGGAATTAAATATGCTGTTGACCTGGTGGGTTTTTGTGGAGGCGACCCGCGGCCGCCGCTGAAACCGGTAAATGAAGAGACGAAAAATGATATAAAACAGATTTTACTCGATGCCGGTATACTGAAAACCGGTTGATAGTGTTAATTTAATCCGACCTCTGTAGAGACTCATACCGTACGTCTTTGCATAAATTAATATATCTAAAAATCAGCTGTTAGTTTTGGAATCCCCCTGACGCAGTTGAATAAATAAAACAAAATTGGATAATTAGTATATATACAAAAAACCGGCATTCCGTATTTAATTTCTCAGACATATATAAACAAAAAATTTGGAGGAATTATGAAGACATTTTACAATTTTGCCTTATGCGCTCTGGCTGTAATTGTATTGGTATTGATATTCGGATTCAGCCGCACTGAGCCTTATTATGGGCCTCCTGCCGACTTTGTCATTAAAAATGCGAAAATAGTTACTATCGACAGGGATAATCCCCGTGCAGAAGCAATTGCCGCAATAGGGGAATTTATAGTCGGTGTGGGATCAAACGAATTCATTGAACAATTCATCCAGGAGGGCAGAACAGAAGTAATCGATGCTAAAAGGAGGCTGGTCGTACCCGGATTCAACGATGCGCATTGTCATTTCGGCAGTATTAATCCCGATTATCTCGATTTGCGCTATATCACCGACCCCAAGATTATTACACAAAAAGTTGCCGAAAAAGTTGCCGAGGTGGGACCGGGTGTTCTTATCAGCGGCGGTCGCTGGGAACATGAGATGTTCGATGATCCCAAATGGCCTACCAAAGAGCTGCTTGATCCTGTTTCTCCGAACAATCCGGTGTCTCTCAGCCGTGCCGACGGTCATTCGGTTCTGGTTAATAGTTATGTTATTAGACAATCGGGTATTACTAAAGACACACCCGATCCGTTTGGAGGTGAAATCCAGCGTGATCCGGTTACCGGCGAGCCTACCGGTATCTTCAAGGAAAACGCAAAAGGATTATTAAATACCAGAGGCGTTCGTGTTCAGAGAACACCCGAAGAAGCGGAAGAACGCAGTATGAGAAATTGGCAGGCGGCTTTTGATATGGCGGCAAGATTAGGCGTTACGTCTGTTCAAATGCCTCCCGGTGGTAGTTTCGAGAGGTATCAGCAGTTCATGGATATGGGAAAACTTACCATGCGTGTGTACATCGGGGGAAGTTTAACGGCGAATAAGTCGCGTTTACAGCAGTATCTTGAAAGGGAAAAGCAATACCCGAGATCAGGCAACTGGATACGGTGGGGTTATCTTAAAGGATTTATCGATGGGACTCTCGGTTCCGGTACAATGATGGTTTTTAAACCGTTCGAGGATGAACCTGATAAGACGGGATTACCTCAAATGACATACGAAGAACTTGAAAACAGAGTGGTTACTGCTGATGCAATGGGATTTCAAATAGGTATTCATGCAATCGGACCAAAAGCAAATTACTGGATCCTGAATGCGTATGAAACGGCACAAAGGACAAACGGAAAGCGGGACAGCCGCCATAGAAGCGAGCATGCGCAGATTCTTCATTTGGATGATATTCCCCGTTTTGCCGAACTCGGAGTGATTGCATCTATGCAGCCCACGCACTGCATTACCGATAAGCGTTTCTGTGAAAAACGTATAGGATTCGAGCGCTCTGATGGTGCGTATGCCTGGCGGAAGCTGCTGGATGCCGGCGCAAAAATTGCGTTCGGTACCGACTACTCGGTTGAGCCGCTTGATCCCCTTGAAGGTTTGTTTGCCGGGGTAGCACGCCAGGACCGTTTCGACAGGTCTGACCCAAGCTGGTTCCCCGACCAGTGCCTCACTATGGAAGAAACAATCAGACTATATACATTCGATTCTGCCTATGCTGAATTCATGGAAGGCCGCAAGGGTATGCTCAAGGAAGGGTATTTAGCAGATATGGTAATGTATGATAGAGATTTGATGACAATCCCGGAAATAGAAATTATGAAATCGCTCGTCGATTATACTATTGTCGGCGGGAAAGTAGTGTATAAGAGAGAAGGTGTTCAACAGTAGGCAAAAACTGCATAAACGTAAATACACAACTTTACGGCGACCCGCTCCAAAGGAATCCCCGTGGGGGCGGGTCGCCTTTACAAAATGATACGAATATCTTACTGATTATTACTCATCTACCTCGGCAACGACAAAAACACGCACAATGTTGTTGGTTTCCTCAAGGTAATATCCGGTTACTTCTAACGGCGGTTCTTTTAATGTAACGGTTTTTCCGGTTTCATAACTTCTGCGCGCAACTTTCATTTCAATTTCAGAGATTTCACGCGGGAAATTTATAGTTGGTGCGCCAAATCTGCTTGTTACCTGCAGGTTGTCTAAAATGGACACCACGACCGGGCGAAAATAAGGCAGCCTGCGGGCAATTACTTCATAACTCACATAAGGGAACTCTTGTTTTAATTCATGGAGATTTTTTATACGCGCCTGAGCTCCGAAAGTTTCGTCCGGAAGAAGAAATTCTGCCGCCATCTTGCTGGCAAGGTGGTGTTTTTCATCCAGCGAAAGGTCCTGCCGGTCATTAAGTTGAATCTCGAAGTATTCATGAGCTATGGTAAAGTTCCGGCGTTCGGGAGAATCGTGCCGGTTAACGACTATGTACCACTGGTCGCCTTTTTGAAAGGTGCTGCCCCGTATGCCGGATCTTACACTCCGGTATAGTATCTCTATGCCCTGCTGACGCACCCTTTCTTGAATACCCGTCTCACTCATTGTCTTGCATGTCATGCAATATTACGGTAAATGAACAACAGATCTATATAGTCCTGCTTGGTCGGTTTTTGATCGGGACGGAATCTTATTGATTTCATCCAGGATATTTCCGCTTCATTAATACTCATCAGTTTCATCGTTTTTTCATCGTTTAATAACTCTCTCAGACCGGCGGTTATTTCCTCTTCAGTTTCGAATATTTGATCATACAAATCAGCGGGATTACAGCCAAGAGCTTCCGCAATGCGTTCAAGTGTATGGGTGCGAATGTCACGCTTGCCTGCCTCGATATCGCTTAAATTAGAGGCTTTCATCCCCGCACGTGCCGCCGTCTCTTCAAGCGTCATCTTTAACTCTTTGCGGATTGAACGAATACGGCTGCCAACGCTCATTTTTTACCTTCCGAATTTTATGCTTTACTACTTGCGGTAAAATATAAATAATAATTTACTATAAGTCAAGATAAATTGTAAAATATTTAATAAAACACTTGACAAATTGAAATTATATTACTATATATAGTAAATTATTGGCTGTTATTATATTATCAGGTAATATTTTATATCTTTTCTCGGCATAAAGTATTTTTTCATACTTTGAAGGTACTATTACCCATACACAGCTTTCATATAAAAATATCCGGTTTTTTACTGTTTTTCAGGCTGAAAGCTGAAAGCTAAAAACTGATAGCTGATAACTTTTTACTGAACAGGCTTACTAAACAGGTTCACTTTATATCTTTTCAGAACGGAGTTAATATATGACCCAGCAAAAACGCCTGCGTGAGTACATGCAAAAATTTACCGAAAACCAGAAAAATGCAATCGCCGAAATGGTCGCAAGTGATTGTGTTTTAATGGAAATATGGCATGAATATGTAAATAAATGTGTAAAAGACGGTGAATGGAAGCCCGATGCGCTTCTGCGGGCATTAGTTGATAGGGTAGAAGAAGCCGTAAAAGATATTGAACAGACTTCAATTTTTACCGGATTCGATAATATTTTTGACATAAGCCATGGCTGTGCTCATTGAAAGGGGATTAATCATGTCGAAAAGAGGGCGTGGAAGATTAAAGGGGGAAGGAAAAGGGAGAGGTGCCGTTCAGATATTTATAAAACAGCGGGGAGGACGCAGGTTTATGGCACGCTTGTACCGCGAACTCCGGTCGGGAGAAGCCGTAGCCGAATTTATAAATAAACGGTTTGGATTTTACGTCTCCGGCAATTCGATACGGAATATGCTCAGGCAGTACCATGTCCCCCTCAATCCGTCCGGCGGAGACCGCCGCTCACCGACACATGTAAAATTCCGCCAAATAAGAGGCAGAGACCTTAGTTAAGCATGTCAAGACAGCGCTGAAGCATGGATGATTGACGGTTGTTAAATAAATATTTTATCTTGACTTTTCATTGTGGTTGTAGTATTATGTTAAAATAAAAGTCTGAATTGAAAAAAAATATGACAAAAATTATATCTACAGTTATATGCATAATTATTTTGCTTAATTTAGCTTCATGCGGAAAAGACGAAAGCAGCACTTTTAAGATTATCGATGAGATAAAATACATCCAAAACCGTGCGCCTCTGTGGGGTGATGAACCGAAAATTAAACTCGAGCTCATTCAAAGAATAGGGGATGTAGATTCGCTCGGTGATAATTATCATTTTTTCAGACCGACTGATGTCGTCGTTGATGAGGAAGAAAATATTTATGTTCTCGATTACGGTGATTGCCGAATTCAGAAATACGACTCAAAAGGAAAGCACCTCGCTACTATTGGCAGAAGGGGACAGGGACCCGGCGATTTTCTTAGCCCCCGCTGTATGAATATTGCAGGCGATTCAAATATTTATATACTTGATTCGGGTAATCGTAAAGTTCAAATATTTAATCCATCGGGTAAGTATGAAGGATATATCGGAATGCAGGACAAATTTCCTCATCATTTACGGCTTCTTTTTACAGGCGAATTCGTTTTTAATTTTGAAACACCCGACGATAGTAATCCTGCATTAATTTCAATAATTAATAAGGAAACCGGATTGATTAGAATTATCGGTGAAGTTAGTGCTCATAAAGATCCTGTTATATGGAACGCCCTAAATAGTACTCAATTTGATATTGATAGAAATGATAATATTTACGTATGTTTTATGAATCAAAATCGTATAGATAAATATACTTGCGATGGGAAATGCATATTTAGAACGAACCGCCCTTTGCAGTATGAAGTTATCCACCGCAGGCAAAAATCCGGTGCATATCAAATAACAAATGTCGCAAGAAGTATGGCGGTAGATGATGAAGAACGAATCTGGGTGGTAACGTTCAAAATGCAAATTGAAGAATTAATGAAAAAGTCAATGGAGAATCCGGAAGAAAAATCCGAACTCGAGAAACAAATGACCGAATTGGATGTTTTTGATAGGAACGGTATTCTGTTGTGTAAGATTCCTCTTGACGAAGGAAATGTGTACATAAGGATATTTAACGATCATTTATATATTATAGACTATGGTAAAATGTATATCAGTGAGTATAAAATAGTGGATATGTAAGATTTTTTAGCAGGGATTATTTGTGTTAAATTCAGCAAAAATACTTCTCATCACTCGGCTTTCAGTGTAAATATTTTTACATCATATAAATAAAATTATAGAAAAGTACCGCCGCTGTGTGCAGTAAACCGCAGCGTGCCATGCCTGATTTTTTAGGGTACAACTACCGGATATTACTATGAATTATTCTTAAATTCCGTTTCTGTCATCCTGAATCTATATGAATCTATATTTTGTAAAGTAACAACTTCTTATAATGATCCGGTTTCCTTTAATTGTTCATATAAAATTAAAAATTTAATACATCTTGACTAATAGTAAATTTTGTAATATATTTTCTTAATAACGGTCTAATAAAAAGAGGAAAGTGCAAATGATACGTGTGATTGCTGTAATGTTAGCTGTTGTAATGATTGCTGCGGTTTTTTCTCCTCCTGTTTCCGCACAAGTAATAACGGGGGGATTGAAAACAGGAGTGAACTTTGCAGGTCTTCGCGGTGAAAAAACAGGATCGGGATTTACTAAAAGAAGAACCGGTGTCTCCGCCGGATGTTTTATTACTTTCAACTTCAATGAAACATATGCAATTCAACCGGAATTGTATTATACCATGAAAGGTATGAGGCAGAAAGTTGAAGAAGTGTTCGAATCAACTATTATGGTTGACTATCTGGAAGTTCCTGTGTTAATTGTATATTCATCAGAAACTAAGGATAACGTCAAGTTCAGTTTTTTTACCGGTCCTACTTTTGCTTATAACCAAAAAAGCATTACTAAAATAAGTCCCGTTGAAGGGAAAAAAGAAGAAAAAGATTTAGATACAAAAGTTTTTGACTATGGTCTGACTTTTGGTATGGATATAAGTATTGATGCGCATTATTTTAAAGTTATACTTGAATCACGGTACACTCGCGGATTGACAGTAATCAACAAAGACTGGAGTAATAATCCGGGCGGCGAATATTTCGAAGTGAGAAATTCGGTTTTTAGCTTTTTAATCGGGTTTGCGCTTTAATCGTTTCGAATTGCAAACATAACGGGTTGTGTCCTGCCTTAAATTATATAAGTTCCGTATTTCTGCGCCTCTAAATCCTTAAACACAGGGGGAAAATGGGAACGGGTGCGGTTATTTTTCCCTTGAATAATCCATAATACTTCCGTAACTTATTTTGTATTCTTCTGATATGCACTTCAAATTGATTTTTGACTTAATCTTAAATCTTTTTAAAGTATTTAAATCCACAAGCAATTTTAATTTATTATCTAATACTACTAATTATGGAGTGGAACTATGAGGTACTTTGTTGAAAAACCGGAGAATGAACCTGTATATTCGTATGCACCGGGAAGCCCGGAACGGGATGCCCTGAAGAAAAAACTCAACGAAATGCTCGATGAACGGATTGAAATTCCGCTGATTATAGGCGGTAAAGAATACAAAACGGGAAACACAAAGCAGTGTATCTGTCCGCATGACCACGGGCATATCCTCGCCGAATATCATCTCGCAGATTCAAAACATGTGCAAATAGCAATAGATGCCGCGCTGGCAGCACGTAAAGAATGGGCGGCGCTTCCGTGGAATGCACGGGTTGCAGTCTTTCAAAAAATGGCGGAGTTGCTTGCCGGTCCTTACCGCGATACGCTCAACGCAGCGACTATGCTGAACCAGTCAAAGAATGCCTTTCAGGCGGAAATCGACAGCACCTGCGAACTGGTTGACTTCTGGCGGTTTAATTCGTATTATTACGCACAACTGCTGTCGGAACAGCCCGACAGCGCACCCGGAATGTGGAACAGGTTGGAACACCGCGGTCTTGAGGGATTTGTTTTTGCCGTTACACCGTTCAATTTTACTTCCATTGCCGGCAACCTGCCGACATCACCGGTGCTGTGCGGATGCGTTTCGCTCTGGAAACCGGCATCCAGCGCTGTATTTAGCGCTCATTATCTCATGAAAATATTTAAAGAAGCCGGCATCCCGGACGGCGTTATAAATTTCATTCCCAGTCCCGGAAGCCAGGTTGGACCGGTGGTCATGAACAGTCCGAATCTCTCCGGCATTCACTTTACCGGCTCAACCTCCACCTTTCAGGATATGTGGAAAACCGTGGGCAACAATATTCAGAATTATAAATGCTATC
>LJUD01000093.1 GCA_001304035.1 bacterium SM23_31
CCGAAATTCGCAACAGAATTTCTGAAAATATCGTAAGTGAATTCCATTATGCAGGTGATGATAGAGATATCCGGCTGGCATATCCTGAAATAGACCAGCACGAACTGGAAAACATTGTAATAACAACAAATCAGGGTGCGCAGGTACCTCTCAAAAATATTGCCGAATTCAGGATGATAAAGAGCCCCAAAGAGATATTACATGAAGAACGCATCCGTATGGGATTAATCACAGCGGAAATCGAGGATGGATTTAAATACAGCGAAGTAGTTGCAAATGTGATGAACAGGCTTGATGAAATTACACTCCCAAAAGATTATAAAATTGAAATTTCAGGCGAGGAACGGGAACGGCGGGAGTCGTTTGCAGACCTCAGATTTGCTCTGCTTCTGGCAGTCGTCCTTATGTATATGGTTCTCGCTTCACTATTCGAATCCTTTGTCCATCCCTTTACTATTATGCTCGCTGTTCCGATGGCGGGTATCGGTTCAATAGTGATGTTTTATATTATTGGGGAACCGTTAAGCATAATGGCTTTCATTGGAATTATCATGTTAGCAGGTATAGCCGTAAATGATGCGATAATTTTTGTAGATTACATTAATACGTTACGCGGCCGCGGTTTAAAACGCATCGATGCAATTCTGCAGGCGGGTCAGGACCGCTTGCGCCCGATTATAATGACAAGCTTAACAACCATTCTTGCATTAATTCCACTGGTAATCGGAATTGGGGAGGGTGCAAGACTGCGGGCACCGTTAGCATATGCAGTCATTGGAGGATTGGTAACATCTACGATGATGACGCTTATATTGACGCCTTCGCTCTATCTCGTTCTCGATCGTTTGCGGCCAAAAAAATACATAGAATCGTAGATTATTTTGATACTCATTTAAATTGTCAGAACCGCAGATGGACGCAGATGAAATGATCCACATGATATATTTTTCATCATGGTAATCATTTTATCATAGGTATCAGCGGTTCAGACACGTTCATTGCGAAAGCTCACTGTTGGTGTTGTCACCAACAGTGAAATGCTTGGGATCGCCGCTTTTATTTTAATAGGTTAAAAGAATTGAAATAAGTCGAAGGTGAAGAACACCTTCGACAGCAAATTATTGTAAGCAAGAAAAAACCGTAGGGATTTGTTTTATCAAATCCAGTAAATATCTAAAATTTTCCGCATGTTTCTTACACGACTTGCAATTAACAGGCCTGTTACTACGGCTATGTTTTTTCTCGCCCTGGGCATACTTGGCGTTATATCATGGCAGCGTCTGCCTGTTCAACTGTTCCCTGTTCTTACTTTCCCACAGCTAATCGTTCAGGTTTCAATGTCCGGTGCCTCTCCCGAACAGGTTGAGAGAGAAGCTGTTATTCCTGTAGAAGGTGAAATAGCAAAAATGGAACATGTCGAACGGATTTCATCAACCGTTCGCAATGGCAGCGGTACTATTATTGTAGAATTTAAGCTCAAGGCAAACATGAAATACGTAGCATTGAAATTGGAGCAAAAGATCGATGCCTTCTCCGGGCGTCTTCCGGAGGGCGTTAGGGTAAGTGTTGGCAGAACCGGCATTACAGAAGCAATTGAGATGTCCTTAAACGCTTTAATGAATTTGTCTGTAAGGGGAGAAGGCGATGTTGACAGGCTGCGCAGATTCACAGAAGAAAAAATAAAACCCGAACTCGAAAAAATAGACGGTGTGGTTAACGTTAGTGTTACAGGTGGAAATCTTCCTGAGGTGCAAATAAATATCGATGAATACAAAGCACGGGAATTTGGCATCAGTTTGCCTTTTGTAGTAAATCGAATAAATGCATTTAACCGTCCGAAAGACTACCTTGGCAAAATTCGTAATAACAATACAGTAAGTTTTGTTACAATTTCCGGACAGGTCTCAAGAATTGGCGAGCTGGAAGATTTGGTTATAAATCCGGATATTCCGCTAAAATTAACCGATATTGCCGAAATTAAAATTGGCAGACAAAATGAAGAGAGAATATCCCGCATCAACGGAAAATCCGCAGTTGTAATAAATCTCTTAAAAGATAACGAGTCTAACCTGATTGAAACAGCGGCGAATGCAAAAAAAGAGATTGAACGACTGAATAAGTTATTGGAGCCGGACGGAGTAAATATTGTAATTAACTATAGTGCCGCCGATAACATGAATGATGCTATCTACCAGGTTGAAAAACTTGCCGTTGTCGGCGCGCTGCTGGCATTATTGGTACTGCTGTTTTTTCTGAAAAGCGGTAAAACTGTTTTAGCGATTCTCATATCTATCCCTGTTTCATTACTGGTGACGTTCAACCTGATGTATTTCTTCGGTCTTTCAATAAATCTCCTTTCTCTCGTTGGCCTGGCGATTGCTATAGGGATGCTGGTCGACAACAGCATTGTTGTGCTCGAAAATATTTTTCGCCACTACGAGCAGGGGAAAGAACCCAAAAATGCAAGTCTGATTGGATGCACCGAAGTAACCAAGGCTATTGTAGCCTCAACATTAACAACTATTGTTGTATTTGTCCCCGTTTTATTTTTAGAGGGTACCTACCGGGTTGTTCTGCTTGAATTTTTACTTGCCGTAGTGTTTCCGCTCTCTGTTTCGCTTCTTGTGGCTTTTACTATTATCCCGATGTATGCCTCACAGATTCTTATAAGGCAGGAAAAAAATACAGCCTTCGCCAGGCAGAGGCAGCATCTGATTAAAAGATGGCAGGAAAGCAGGGTAATGGAGGTGTTTACCGTTTTACTGAAATCCCGGCTGCGTGCCCCCGGACGTACAATTGTACTTATGATCTTACTATTCATTCTTACACCGATACTGACTATTCCGTTTATGGTAAGTTTTCGTGGTGTTCAGGAAGAAACACAATTACCGATATACATTGAGACTTCCCGCGGAACAAGTATATCGGCAACTGACCGTGTTGCGCGCGAAGTTGAACAACTCGCCGATTCACTCGATTTCTTTAAAGAGATGCGAACCGATGTCAGACCCGAAAATGCTTCTATTGTTATTGAGTTTCTCGATAGAGAAGAGCGGGGGAATAAAGAGTTAAATCTTGATAAAGTTAGAGAAAATCTTGAGCGTCAAACGAAAGAGATAGAAAGCATAACTAATGCAACAATTCGATTTGAACTTGTAAGTGTCGGTGGAAGAACGGGTACCGGCGGCGGTGCCGGCGGACAGCTTGAAGGCGGATTTGGCGGCGGTATGGGTGCGTTAGCCGCAATTCTTGGCTCGGGGGAAGAAATAGTCCGGGTTAAGGGGTATGACGAGGAGACGATGCGTTACCTGATTGATGACATTACAGAGCGCTTAGGAACGTTTCCTGAAGTTCGAAGGGTTCGTTCCAATCTCCGTGAAGGTGATTTAGAACTGCAGGTATGGGGAGATCAGAATGCGCTTGCACAGCATAATTTGACTATGCGTTCGCTTATGGAAATGATAGGCTCTGTCCGAAGGCAGGGACAGGAAATGTCAACTCGTATGAAAGATGAAAGTGGCGATATAATTATTCGGACGAAACTTGTAGAAGAGGAAGAACGCACTGTTGAAGATTTACGCAGTATGAGCATACCCATCCCCGGTGAAGGAGAAATCCCTGTACAGAATCTTGCCAGGATTGTTACTGATAGAGGACCGCGTTCTATCAGCCGGATTGACCAGGAACGGCAGATCGAAGTCAGATACAGTTTTAATGATGATTTTGTTCAAACTCAAAAAGATTTGGACGCACTGCGGGTAAGAGTGGATGCAGCAATATATAATATTTATTTACCGAGGGGATTTACCGTTGAAATAATTCATGATGAAAGCAACATTCTTAAAGAAATCGGTTATTTCAGGTTGTTTATAGTTATACTGCTGATGTATTTTATTCTTGCATCCGCTTTTGAATCCTTAAAATTCCCCTTTATTATATTTTTCTCAATTCCTATGGCGATAATCGGCTCGTTCTGGTTGATGCTTTTTACAGGTACCTCTATTCAGGTTTTTGCAATTATTGCGTTTTTGGTGCTTGGAGGAATTGTGGTTAATAATGCTATAATCCTTATCGACTACATAACAATACTCAGAAAACGGCATAATTTCAGCCGCAGCAGGGCATTATTATACGCAACCCGGGCACGGGTTCGTCCTATTTTAATGACGTCTATTACCACTGTTCTCGGGATGATACCGCTTGCTGTATGGCCCGGAAGCACAAATGAAATTTGGCAGCCGTTTGCCATCAGCTTTATCGGGGGATTGAGCTTTGCCACGCTTCTCACACTGATTTATGTCCCGGTACTGTATCTTAGTATTGATGATTTTATTAAGGGTATGTTGAAATGCGGAATGACCGGATTATTTATTGCATTAATTCTTAATGCCGGTATAATTGCATTTATCTGGTTCTGGTGGCTGGATAGTCTTTTGTATAAGATTGTTATTTCGGTTTTTTTCGTAACGGCTTTAAATATTGTTATATGGAATTTCTATAATTTTCTGGACAGGCGGAAGAAAAAGGTTGTATTGGGAGATGAATTAACCATCTCAATAAGAAATCTGACCAAAATTTATAATGAACCGAATAAGTTTATTAAAGACTGGAATAAACGGAAACGGCAAGGAACGGATTTAAAGAAACCGGGCGGTATTAGAGCAGACTCAAAAGCAATAGTTGAAAATTTAATATGGAAAATTCCCGTGCTCGGATTATTTATTTTCGTGCATTATGCATTTTATCGAGCATATTTTTCGAGTAAGATATGGTTATTTCTATTTACAATTGCAACATACTTGTTAATTAGAAATATTTATAAATCTTTTGCGTTTAAAAAGCGGGCGGTCACGGCGGAAAATAAAGCCCGAACCTTGCGTTTTTCACGTAAAAAATTGATACGTAACATCTTTGGAGTAGTTATAATGTTTACCTATTTGCACATAATGTGGCAGGTGGGTATAGGAAGTACAATTTTATACTTTTTGTTGTTTATATTTTTAATAGCTTTCTTCATTGTGTTTTACCGGCTGCTGATGAATATTCCTGTTATTGGTCGTAAGAAGATTGAAGTGCGGGCTCTCCACGGCGTTAACATGACAATAAAGAACGGCATGTTTGGTCTTCTGGGACCTAACGGTGCCGGTAAATCTACCTTAATGAGAATTATAAGTAATCTGTTCTACCAGTCCCGCGGTGTGATTTATTTTAACGGGTATAAACTGAGCGACTACCGGGATTCCATACAAAAATATATAGGCTATCTGCCACAAAAATTCGGTTTGTACGGAAATTTTACCGCATGGAATTACCTTAATTACCTTGCCCTGCTCAATCGATGGGGTAGTAGGGAAAAAAGAATTAAACTTGTAGAAAGTGTTTTGCGAAACGTAAATCTCTGGGACCGGAGAAACGATAAAATCAAGACCTATTCCGGCGGGATGAAGCAGCGCGTCGGCGTTGCACAGGCACTTTTAAACCTCCCGAAGATTATTGTTGTAGATGAACCTACCTCGGGATTAGACCCGAGAGAAAGAATCCGGTTTCGGAATATGCTGGCGGAAATGAGCAAAAACAGAGTTGTCATCTTTTCGACACATATTGTAGAGGATATATCCACGTCGTGCCGCGAAGTATCCGTTTTAAACGAAGGGAAAGTCATCTTTCACGGCTCACCTGAGACCATGCGAAAACGGGCAATAGGAAAGGTATGGGAGTCTGTCATTCCTGAAAAGCAATTTGCCGAATTGAGGCGTACGCTTCAAATTGTTTCCCATATTCGCGAAAAAGAAGGAATTAAAATAAAATTTATAAGTAAAAAATCACCTGAATCCCTTGAAATGAAAGCAGTCGAGCCTACTCTGGAAGACGCCTATATTCTGTTGTTAAATCCGGTTTAATGGAATGAAATATGAATAAAGCAATCAGAGAATCATTTTTCTCGAATGTAGTTTTCCTGTTTGTTCAGATATACAGGATATTGTTTGCAGGGAAGTTTTATATCTTCCTGAGCCTGGCAATTGCGTGGGATTTAACTTGTGTTATTTTAGGACACGTTTTTCATGATCCCATGCCGCTCGAAGCTGTATTTTATGTAATGAATTTAGTGCCGATGATCATTCTTGCGTTGTATTTATCCATGACTTTGGTTTCTTATGAAAAAGAAAATTTAACCATTGAAGCACTGTTTTCAGTGCCCGGTTCCCCTTACAAGGTGTGGCTTTATAAATTGGCTGTGCAGTTTATTATGCTGTTCTTTGTACAGATGTTATTTGCATTTATTTCATTTTATTTTGTACAGGATTTTGCTATTGAGGTTATGATTTCCCATGCCTTTATACCCGTATTTTGTGTGGCAAATATAAATTTTTTCCTTTCAACACAGTTTAAAAGCGGTTACACGGCTGGTCTGTTAACTTTGGTAATTTTATTCTTTTTACTTCTTTTAAGCGCCTTTTTCAGCGCGGCACCCTTTATAGACGGCACTTACTGGAATTTCTATTTAAACCCTTTTATGAAGCCGGGCAATATGGATATTAATATATGGAATCAAAAATTGTTGTATAATAAAACAGGGATTTTACTCTTAGGCTTAGTGTTTATGTATTTTGGATTGAGCAAATTGCGCAACCGTGAACCGTTTATTTAGCATTAATATAGTATAATTTTTTACCGCAAAGAACGCAGAGTATGCGGAGAATATCAATAAATCTGCTCCTTACTACATTTTTTTAAAATAGGATTTCATAAAAATACTTTTATAAATAATTGAAGAATCAAAATCAATTTAGTTCCGCTTAGCGGGAAAGATGTATACTGCCCTGTCATTCCGAACTTGGTTCGGAATCTATTCTTTGTCTTTAGAGCCTGCCACGAAGTGGTCACTTCGTGAAAATAAATTAAGGACGACAGATGGACAAATCACAAAATCTTGGAATTATGTAAAAGTCTATGATATTAAATCCTTAGAAATATTTTTAATCTTTTTGCCGGATAAAATAATATGAAAATAGGGATACTTTCGGACAGCCATGACCACCGGGAAAATATTCGCAAGGCTGTGGATTTCTTTAATACGGAACGGGTTGAGCAGGTAATTCATGCGGGCGATTTTGTGGCGCCGTTTGTGTGGGATGAATTTAAAAAATTAAAAGCTCCCATGGTTGCGGTCTTCGGTAATAATGACGGTGAGCGTATGGGATTGCTGAATAAATTCAAATCAATTTATCAGGCGCCTCTGGAACGGGAGTTCGGCGGAAAAAAGTTTGTTATTCTTCATGAGCCTCACAACCTTGATTCTATAATAGCGGGCGGTCTATTTGATTACGTTATTTACGGTCACCTCCACAAAATTGATGTGCGCAGAGGGAAAGTTACCGTAATTAATCCCGGAGAAGTTTGCGGGTGGTTTAATGGGAAAAATACCGTTGTTACACTCGAAACGGAAACAAATGAGGTGACGGTTCATGAGCTGTGACAACTCCGGAACTTCTCCCGCTGAGCGGGATCAGCCTCTAACTGAAAAAAAGCCGCTTGTTGACCGGATAATGAAATTCAGGAAATGGAGAAATTGGATTGCAATCCCGCTGATTCTCGTAGGTATTGTCAGCCTTGCACTGCCAATTTTGCCGGGAATTGCAATTCTTTTTCTGGGAATATTGCTTATAAATCCCGGTTTAGCTTACAAGATCAAAGATAAAATAATGCGACTCTATAATAATATTATGAAATAAGCTCCGTAGCGCCTTCTACTTCTCCAAAGTGCATACTTTTAATGCCCTCCGTAATAATTGCACGGATAATACTTGACAACCGAGGTGGTGTTTAGTATATTTCAATATCTAAACCTTTGTAAATATTACCTTTTTTGTACAGATATAGTTATTGCAGGATTTATATGCCGGAATTGCTGCGTCTCCTGAAGCTTCTGGATATCTTCATAAATATTCGGTACTCGACATGAAGCAATGTAATATCCCGATGAGAGATTGTTATTTTGCAGTAGATATATTACCGGTAATGCAAAATTTTGCACTATTCTTTATAATAAATGCCGTTATATTGCTATTATCATACTTGAATTTTCATTTCCAAGCTTAATTTTATCTTAGAAAGAACTATGGCATAATTTTTGCAATATTAATGAGTTAACTCTAAAAAGTGTATTAACCGGGATGTCATGGACCATTCCATGACATAATTCCTGCAGAGTAACCTTAAAGTAACGGATTAGTCCGTGACTTCCAATATTGTAATTTTCTTAATTGACCTTTTTAGAACAGGCTAATTAATAAAAGTGATTTTACCGTATATTTTCCTGATTACGACATAATATCAATATATAACTTTTAGCTCTTTTGGTTTTTTCTTTGTGACATTTGCTCCGCCAAATAGTGGTCAATTCGTGGATTAGCGGGATGAATTATTCATTCTAAATTCAATACTAAATCGGAGGAGGAAAAATGTATATTGAAAATGTTGTGGAGAATGAAAAAAACATTCACCAAAAAAGCTCTTTAACTAAATTAAAAGATAAAATTACTCCTTATGTTTTATCTCTTAGTATTTTAGCAGGAGCTTATGTCGGTTGTGGTCTGAATCCTTTTATTTCTGAATATGATTTGGAAAAATATGATTTGGAAAGCAGAACAAAGATAGCTTTTTTATCAAATAGGGATGGTGATTGTGGTATTTACGTCATGAATACCGATGGCTCTAATCAAACAAAATTAACCGATAATCTTGCTTGGGAATCTCCCTCCTGGTCTCCAGACGGCTCTAAGATTGCTTTTGTTTCGAAAAATTATGAGATCTACGTTATAAATGCCGACGGCTCCGGTCAGACCAATTTAACAAATAATCCTGCTCAGGACTATTCTCCATCCTGGTCTCCAGACGGTTCACAGATCGCCTTTATGTCGGATAGAGACGGTCCCAATGAAATCTACGTCATGAATGCCGATGGTTCTAATCTGACTAATTTAACAAAAAATAATGTTCCTGACTTTTCTCCCTTATGGTCTCCCGACGGCTTTAAGATAGCTTTTGTGTCAAAAAGGGATGGTAATCGTGAAATCTACATAGTGGATAGAGACGGCTCAAATCAGACAAATTTAACCGATAATCTTTCTTGGAACAAATCTCCCTCTTGGTCTCCAGACGGTTCACGGATCACCTTTGTGTCGAATATGAATGGTAATTCTGAAATCTATGTCATGAATGCCGACGGTTCTAATCAAATAAATTTAACCAATAATCCTGCTTCTGATGGTGGTTCATATTGGTCTCCTGATGGCACCAAGATTGTTTTTTATTCAGATAGTGATGGTAATAGTGATATATATGTCATGAATGCAGATGGCT
>LJUD01000094.1 GCA_001304035.1 bacterium SM23_31
TCTGCCCGTTGAATCGTTCACCGGACAGGAAAAATGTACTTTTTGCAATTGGGGCTGTTACTATGCCGCTGCATTCTCCCCGTTTCCAGCAGTCTATTGCCTCTGAAAGAAACCGTCGTGCAGCCTGTCCGGATTTCTGCGATAAAGTTCCCGGCGAAAAGTCCTGTTTTTGTAGAGGGAGTGATGCAGTGCCGGGATACAGACTCCCGAGTACGAAAGTGTAACCGGCTTGACAGCTTGCCTGCATTGTTGGACTGAACCGGTCAAACGTGCGGTGAAAAATCTCCTCCGAACCAAAAATAATAAAATCACCCCGAGTACTCGGGGCTGTATCAGTATCGGCAAGCGACTTGATAATGATTTCGGGACCGATGCCGTTATAATCTCCGGCTGTTATGGCGAGCGTGATTGATTTCATATTACATTCCCGTCGGTACGTCGATGAATACCGTTTCGAGTCCGAAATGCATTATTTCTTAGCGCCGTATTTAATAATCTGGGATTCATAAAAGTTCGGGATAATTATCTCTTCTTTATCGTTAAGCAAACAAAATCTCTTCCAAAGGGAAAATTGTCTTGCAACAGTTACATCCGGGCAATTATCATAATACCAAAAATCGGGCATGATTATTTTTTTCTTTATTTCCAAATTTTCGTCTAATACATAAACCATAAGTTTTTCAATATATTTATTTCCAACCTTTTTCCCTTTCGGTGCATGCATCCGAACCATCAAATAAAAAAGGTCATTGTGCATTATGACCTCAGTGAAATATATTCCAATATAATTTATTCTTTCTTTTTTTATCAATTCTGTTATCTTTTTTAAATTGGCTTCAACTTCGGGAATATCAAGTAAATGTTCTTTAATAAAAATCCCTTTATCATTAAATATTTTTACACTGCCCATCTGGCTTAAAAAAATATAATAATTTCCGTTTTTATGCTTAAATGGAAATCCTTCGGCATAGTGTATATTCATTCTTCCTCTTTGCGTTGTTGTTACTATCGGGACTTCTCCAAATTCACGAAGAAGTGAGCCGTCCTTTGAATAAATAGAAAAGTAATATCCGGCATGTGGCATGTTTAAAACAATTTCACCGTTATCAGCAATTGAAAACCCATAAGAGGAGGAATAAAATCCATAACCCAATTCTTTAGGAATTCTAAATAAATCAATAAATTTTCCTTCCTTAGAAAATATAGAAATACGTAAATTCCTCCATTCATAAACATATATATTTCCCTCTGAATCAACATTCATATAGAAAGGGAACCAAAGGTCTCCGGGACCCTGTCCTTGCCTACCCATCATTCTTACAAATTCTCCATATTTAGTAAAAATATACAAGCAAATATTTCCCTTATCGAGAACTACAAACTCATTTGTTCCAGGAATAGACCTAACAGCAGATGGCTGGTTGAGCCCTTCGTTTTGAAAGATATAATCTGCGCTGACCAAGGTATCAACCTGATTATAATATACGATAGGATAACTAATTATATCTTCATCTTGTACTTTTCTTGTTTTTGCCCAAAACACAAAAATAAGTGCAAAAACAATCAATAAAAATGAAATTAACGAGTAAATATACTTGGATTTTTTTATATAAGCCATTTCTAACGCCTACTTTTTTAATTAATAGTTGTTGATTTGAAGAACTCCTGTAAATCAGAAATGTCCCAATGATGGCTGCAATCCTAAAATATATATTCATTATTTTTATTAATACAATTTTAATCAGAGTCACATTCCCGTCGGTACGTCGATGAATACCGTTTCAAGTCCGAATTTTTCCTCGATTACCCTGCCGAGACTGCGAATACCTAAGGTTTCCGTCGCATAATGTCCAGAGTAAACAATATTGACCTGAAGTTCCTTAGCCAGGTGATAGCTGACATGGTCGGATTCGCCCGTCAGAAATAAATCTATCTCTTTACCCGTTACCTGCTCTATCATCGATGCGCCCCCGCCGGAGATGACCGCTATGGTCTTTATCCGGTCTGTGCCGAATTGATATCCCTTCGGTTTCACCCCGAGTTCTTTTTGTAGTTTATTGAGAATTGAGCTGTAACTTACCGGTCTTTTCCGTCTGCCGGTGTAACCGATTGCAACGCCGTGATAAATGCCGAACGGTTCCGCAACCTCGAATCCCAGCAATTTAATGAGTTCCACGTTATTGCCTATTTCGGGATGTAAATCGAGCGGGAGGTGAACTGCATATAACGAAATTCCGTTGGATATGAGCGTTTTTATTCTTTCGGCGTGAATTCCCTTTATGGCAAATTGTGTTCCCCAGAAAATTCCGTGATGGGTCAGCAGGAAATCCGCCCGTAGCGACGCAGCTTTTAGGAACGTTTCCAGGCATGCATCGGTTGCCAGCGCCACTTTATGAACTTCGGGATGACCTTCGACCTGAAGACCGTTCAGGGATTTGTCCTCGATGACGGCAATCGACAGGTATTCGTCCAGAAAATCCGTTAATTCGGTTAATTTCATATTGCTCTATCCCCGCATAATGCGGGTTAATATCATGTATAATGTGGAAGTTGAAAGAAAAATCATTTTAACCGCAAAGAACGCAAAGAAGGCGCAGAGGTCACAAAAAAAATTAAGAAGAAAATTATTTATTTAAAATAAGGTATTAAAAGAATTATTTAAAATTAATTTCAGCCTACAAAAATGTGCAATCAATTCTCAGCGAACTCTTTGAGACCTCTGCGTCCCCTGCGGTAAAAATATTTAATTTGAAAATTGAAATTTTAAATATGTTATAAGATTTACTTATAACCTTATCCCAAAAAACGTATTTTCGGACTATGGCCCCAAGCGATAATTCCGGATGCTCCAGGCAATTTCCGTAATGATAACCTTGATAACGCCTGCTAAGAGAACGGCAAAGAGCATTCCTATCACACCGAGCAGTATTCCTCCCGCCAACACGGCAAAAATGACGATCAAAGGATGTAAATCGACGCTTTTTGCCACCACGGTCGGTTGAACAAGCGTTACGTCGATAATCTGTATAAAAATAAATATCAGAATAATCCACGGTATTACTCCAAGCGATCCTTTTCCCATGATTGATACAATAAGGGGCGGAATGATGCCGATAAGGGGACCAATGTAAGGCACAACATTGGCGATGCCGGAAAATGCGCCAAAGATGATAAAATACGGTATATCCATGAAATAAAAACTGATGCTGTAGAGAACCGCAAGTATGAAATTGTCCAGTATTTGTCCCCGTAAATACCTGCCTATCTGCTGGTCTGTTTTATATAACAGATGCAGGGAAACCTCAAAAAATCTATTCGGGATCAGGTTCACAACAGCTCTTTTCAGAGCCGGTCCGTCTTTTAAGATGAAAAATGCAATCAAAGGTACCATGATAATCTGGATTGCGAGGGATAAAATACCCTGTGCGAAAGAGATGATTTCTAACAGCTTGGTTGAAGCTTTCGATACCAGATCCTGGAACCAGATTCGCAGTTCCTCAAATGAGCGGTCTATTTGTTCTTCCTGGATAAACGGGAAATTACCCCTGACAAATGTCTTAACCTGGTCTTTAACGGTACTACTTTCCTGTTGGATACTTTGAGGCAGGTCCGTTATTTCTTTTATCAGAGGTGGTAATAACTTATCGCCTGCCTGGTACATAAGAAAAAATATCACAATATATAATAATAAAATAGAATACACCCTCGGCAGGCCGCGGTTTTCCATATGATACACTATCGGTTCCAAAAGATATGCACATAAAGCAGCTATAATGAAAAGCAGGAATACTATTTTCAACGGGGATAACACAAAATATAATACTATGCTTACTAACGATACGATGACAGAGATTAACAGTATGATAAGTAATACTCGAAGCCAGCGGCTTGCTGTCCCGTCAATTTTTGGAGAAGGAAAATTTGTCGGATATTTCATTACCGGGTATCGGAAACGGTTGATTACTTTTGCTTATTGTCTTCGGTTTTAATAATATGATTACAATATAATGAGATATATTCGTCATTTAACTCGACAAGTTGTTCAGAAATAATATTACTCAGGTTCAGGTAAAATTTGTTTACCGTATGTGAATTTTTGCGTTTCATTCCCTGAAAATTTTTATATCTCAAAACAAGCAGTTCTGCAGGCTCGGTTACACGGCACGTAATAATCGAGAATTCCGGATCAATAAGATTACGTTCGCCGAATGACTGCCCGCGTTTTACAGTAAAAGTATTTTCCACTTTCCCTTTGCATAATTTTTCGTGGATTTGTATGATCCCGGTCTTAACTATGGCAAAGAGTGCGTTGTCCGGATTGGACACGGTAAAATCCGCACCGGCTGGGTGTGTCTTTTCCTCAAACCAGGGCTCTAAAGCAGAGAATTTTGTGGGGCTGAACCCGGCAAATATAGGATGAGATTTAATACAGTCATCTGAAAATTTTGCCGGATAGCTCTTTTTTAAATATTTCAACATTTTAAAACGGATGTTTACCGATACAATTTATCAATTATAAATATAGATATAGCGTGCTCACAAAAGCAAGTGTTTTTTCGGAAACATGAAAATCAAAATTACATGGCACATTATTTGCACTTTGTTATTTAATAAATTTTACCGTAAATTCAAATATCCGGTTAAGTTTATTATAGGTAATACAAACCGATGCGATACAAGTTCATACTAATATTTGTTTCCATTGCTGTTTTAACGTTTAACGCAGCGGCACAGCAGAAATCGGACGAAAGCGCCCGATTAGAACGTATCAGGGACGAAATCGCCGGATTTCAAAAACAGCTTGCCGAAAATACATCGAAAGAAAAATCCATTCTGCAAAATATTCAAGAACTGGATTATGAAATATCCCTTCATGAAAAACTGCTTGACGAACTCAAACAAGCGGAACGAAACTTAACCAAGCAGATCAACAACAATTCTAAAGCGATCAATAATTACAATAAGGAACTGGCATCTTTGCGCAAAGGTTTCAAAAAAAGCGCCGTTAATATATACAAATACGGCAGAACAAATATAATTGAATTTTTGGTCAACGCCGGGTCGGTCAACCAGGCTTTGTCCTTGAGAAAATATTTTCAAGTAATGGCACAGCACGATGCAAGAATAATCGGGGAGATAGCGGGAAAAAACCGGAAAGTAACATCTTTGAATGAATCATTGACGAATGATCTAAAAAAACAGCAAAGCCTTTTAAAAGATGCTCAGAAAGAGACAAAAATTCTGTATGACAGAAAAAAACAGCGTGAAAAATTATTATCCGACGTGAGGAAGAACAAAAATCAAATGCAGCTGGCGATAGCCGAGCGGAAAAAGGCGGAGGAAACACTGCTTAATGTAATAGCAAATATGTATAACAGTGAATCCGGAACGTCGACACAAAATATCCTTGACGAATTTGCACGTTTTTCACAGACTAAAGGACGTCTGCCCTGGCCCGCACAAGGGAACGTGGTATCTCATATGGGGATTGAACAGGACCCGGTGACCAAAACTAAAACTCTTAACAGCGGCATTGATATTCTTTCAACGTATGGTGCGGAAGTCAGAGTTGTTTGTGACGGGAGAGTCGCAAAAATCAAATGGCTGCCCTGGTACGGACAGACAGTCTTTGTGCAGCATACTGAAGGTTTTTATACGGTTTACGCCCGGCTTTCGGAGATAATGGTCGATCTTAATGATGTTGTAAGCACTAACCTGGTAATAGGCAGGGTAGGACGAGAAGTAACAACGTCAATGGCTAAATTAAATTTTCAAATCTGGAAAGGCTCTGAGGCACTCAATCCCGAAGACTGGCTGGGTACCGTAAATGATTTTAGAGACGAAAACCTGGAAAAACCGGAAAAACATCAGCCCAAAAATTAAGTTTAAAAAAGAAATGTCGATTATAATAGCGAGTCGCTTATTGCCATAATAAACTCACCTTCAGCCGGATGGATTTATCCTTCCGGCTGTTTTTTTGCCATTCTCATTCTCCTATAATCCTTTGGCTTTCATATCAGTTATATTGTTTTTATACGATTACAGAAATATAAAAAGATTTATTTGGGAACTTTCTTACCGTAAAAACCTTTAAAATATATAAGTGATTGATTCGAACATAAATTTGGAGTAATCATGCTTACAGTAATTATTAGAAGTAATGAACCGTTTGATAAGGCTGTCAGGAGGTTCGAAACGGAGTGTAAGAAAGCAGGCATTATCCGTACTGTGCAGCAGAAAATGTATTACGAAAAACCAAGCCGCAAGCGTTATCTTAACAAGCAAAAACACAAAAACAAACGCTATCCCGGTTAATAAAGTTATACAAAAAAGGAAAAGGAGATAATATTTAACGGATTGAAGAAAAGCTAAAAAATCATAAAAAAGGATAATAATTACAGGTTAATTTTTTTCAACGAAAATGGCTGGCATATGGTGTTAAAGTGCACAAAGAGAATTTTTTCATACATTAATACTTTGCTTCGAAGCAGCTCCTCCCACATTGTGAACAATTCGTGTATAAAGTAAAAATTTTGCACATAAAAGGGACCGCTTCGCTGCGATCTTTTGCGTCTTTGCGAAATATATTATCATAATGATAATTCCGGACTATCATTTTGAGATTATATTACTCATCTTCAATATCTTCATCTCCGGGAATAATACCTGCATCAACATTTCCTGGAATAATGCATTTTGTCCAGAATACTTCTTTACGTTTTGCTTCTTCAACGAGTTTTTGCCATTCTTCCCGGGAACGCTCAAGTTTAACGGTTCTAACCGTCTTTTTCTTCTTCTGAATTTGTAACTCAGAAGTATCTTCTAATGTATTCACCGTTATCACCATCCTATATTATAATTTTACATTAATTACAAAAAAGATGAGTACCATATTCATTATTCTTCTTGCAATAAACACTTTTTTGGGAAAAAAAGTTTCCACTTATTTTAAAAAAATACGGCAACCTGTTGAATATAAGAGAAGTATCATATTTCTTAATCAGCATATTTTATTATTAGTACTACGATTTATTTATAGGAATTATATTAAAAAAACTTTAATTTTTATAAGTATCCCCGTTGAAAAAATTACATCAAGCCGGGTCTTGTTATAATCATCTTACCGTGGGCATACAAACAACGAACTTGTAATATATGCAACTAAGTGCATGATACAACAGAAACATTCAATACAAATTAGTTCAAATTAATGCAAACTCTATGCCATATATATACTAAACTCAAATGGAATTCTGAAAAAACCGGCAGCCGCTCATGCAGTAACATATACCACTGCCGGTAATATTACAACTTTAGATTACAACACCATCATTACACCGGAAAAATAAACATTTCAGCACGAGAGAGGATAATAAATAACCTTATTATTATTTTTTTCTGGCGCATAAAATAATGAATATTTCCTAATTACGCAAACGGAATTCCTACTTTTTACAAACGTAAAACGGTGCGGGAAAAACATGTTTTCGAAATTTTCTTGCGAATTATAGTGTAAGATATTACATTATTCACACAATTTATTAATGACAATAAGGCACAAAATATGGATACTAATAAAGCTATCGTTTTAGACGGGGCTTCTCTGACTATTGAGAAGCTTGCCGCAGTGGTCTATGAAAATAAACCGGTACGGCTTACCGATACCGCTGTTAAAAAAATTGAAAGTGCACACAAAAAAATATGCAATATCATTGAATCCGGTCAGACCGTATACGGCGTGAATACCGGATTCGGGGCACTAAGCCGGGTAAGGATCCCGTCAAAGAAAGTTAAAAAACTCCAGCTCAATCTCGTGAGAAGCCATACCAGCGGAACAGGCGTTCCTCTTCCGGAGGAGATTGTAAAAGCTGTACTCGTATTACTCGCTAACGGTCTCTCGAACGGATATTCCGGGTGCCGCAGAGCAGTTGTAGAGACACTGGTGGAAATGATTAATAAGGGAGTATATCCGGTCATACCCTCGCAGGGTTCTATTGGCGCAAGCGGGGATTTAATACCGCTGGCTCACCTTGCGAGTGTAGTGATCGGTGAAGGCGAGGCAACATACGGAGGAAAACGGTATTCGGGCAAAATGGCAATGAAAAAGGCGGGTATTCCGGCTCTAACGCTTGAAGCTAAAGAAGGATTGTCTTTAATTAACGGCACGTATGTTATGACGGCGCTCGGTTCACTAACGCTGCGAAAAGCGGAAACCCTGAATAAATTGGCGGATATTGCTGCGGCAGTTACGCTTGAGGTAATTATGGACAGCAAAACTCCAATGAACCCGGAAATCCACAAAATCCGTCCTTATCCGGGGCAGACAGCAACCGCTGCAAATATCATGAAGCTGGTTGAAGGAAGTGAGATAATTGAATCACACAAATACAGTGACAAATTTCAGGATGCGTATTCTTTGAGGTGCGCACCACAGATACACGGCGCTGTGAAGGATGCGGTACGTTACTGCCGGTCAACTCTTGAAATAGAGATGAATTCGGTGACGGATAATCCGCTTGTTTTTGAAAATTCCGTGATCTCGGCAGGCAATTTTCATGGTCAACCGCTGGCAATTACACTGGATACGCTCGGCATCGCAATGACCGGTCTGGGAAACATTGCAGAACGCCGTATTGACCGGTTGATGAATCCTGCGCTGAGCGGATTGCCTGCGTTTTTATCCCCGGACCCCGGCTTGAATTCCGGCTATATGATGGCGCATTATCTTGCCGCTTCTATTTCTTTTGAAAACAGAGGGCTCGCCGCACCGGGCAGCATAAATTCGGTGCCTGTTTCCGCAAATAAAGAGGACTACAACTCAAACGGCATGTGGTGCGCCCGTAAGGCTTGGCAGATTGTCAATAATACGGAAAAAATAATAGCTATTGAACTATTATGCGCAGCTCAGGCGCTTGACTTTGTAAAAGGTTTGGAACCGGGTACCGGTGCACGGGCTGTGTACGATATAATCAGGCAGAAAGTCTCAAAATTGAAGACTGACCGTGTAATTCAAAAGGATATCAATGCGGTAATCGGGCTAATACGCACCGGGCAAATTCTTGAAACAGTGGAAGATGCCGTCGGCAAGCTGGAAAATTAAAAAGCCGTAAAATTCATCATTGCATCTCAATAAAAATATTTATATCTTTACATATACTTAAATCTTCAGGATTGAGCAGCCGGGGTGGTGAAACTGGTAGACGCGCTGGACTCAAAATCCAGTTCCCATTAGGGAGTGAGGGTTCGAGTCCCTCTCCCGGCACTTAAAAAACAAGGACTTGCAAAATATTTCCCGCAATTTCTTGTTTAACTGATTACATAACTCCCACCANNNTCCCGCCATAAATGAAGTATTTTAAGTGTAATACGGCATTCCAATACAGACGAAGACGGCTATTATCGCTGCCTTGAATGTCGGATGTCATTTGTTTTGCATTTGCTCAGTATGCTGCGCTATTTTCATTAACGCATCTCTAATGTTGACAAGAACTATTCCTATATCCCTTAATGCTTTATTAAGATATACAAAACCGGGAATGGTGTCTTCTATTCCCTCGACTGCTTTCGTTTTAATAAAGTTGTGTTCGAAAGTTTTTTCGTCCACTGTCATGGTATTTTCTCCTATTCTGATGATTATAAATTGAGAAAACTAATAATGAAACCAAATTAAAATCAAGAAATCGTAACTAATATTTTTATTTTAGCTTGTATGTTTGCAGGATAAGAAGAAATATTGAAATCGCCAAATGAATATTTAATGCAAAAATGTATATTATCGCTATCTCGAATCCCATGCTTCGCAGTGCGCCGGTTCATGAATACGATAATTCTTCCCTTGCTCAAAACAAAAAATTTTGCTTATTATATCCCAAAAAACCACCACACCTTTCACTTGAGGTTTCGGTAGGCTATTTAAAGATAAAAAACCAGTAATATTAAGCCAATATAGTCTCTTCGATGTACTGGAAAAAGTCAGCGGTACTTTCAGGTGCTTTGATACCTGCCATAACGCTCTTTTGGAGAATCTATTTATATTACGTCAGTCGTGGTACATCGAAGCCGCCGGGATGTTCTACAGATTGAACTCGATAGCAATAGTAAAGTTCCCGCCTAACCCAAAAGAGCACTCTATTTGACCGTGAATAATATTGGCAGCGAGACACGGAAAGAAAAGAGATGATTTTGGGGAAAATGAGGGAAAAAACCTGACACAATAATGAGATTCACTTCCATATTTCCCTCCGTCCCAAGTTTAACCTGGGACGGAGGCCACAAAACAACATTTTAAATACGACGGCGGTGACGACGCCGTTTTGCATCCCGCTGAGCGGGATTGTTTTTATTAATACTTGTAAAATCGCCTGTCAAATTTGCATTATAATGCTATTTTTTAACGGGCATAACATACAAAGAAATACTGATAGGGGGCACTTCAAAATTACCGGTGATATTATTAACCTGTTTTTCCTGAATGGTTACCACGGGTTTCTTGCCGGGTTCGTTATACGCCATTTCATCCCCGGTAATCAGCCATCGTGTGCCCTTTCCCGTTAAAGAAGCGCCGGACAATTCAAACGGGATATTGTATCTCTCGCGGGTGGGATTAACTATCGCAACGGTCTGTTTTGTGCGGTCATCACTCCACGCTGCAGTAACGTCAAGCGGTTCGGGTGTGCCGCCGATGTCTACAGGCACGGTGCCGAAATGATTCCGGTAGAGCTTCAATACCAGACCGGTTGTCGCAAAAGCAGCTTCTGTTTTTGTGGTTTTTATACATCCTATAACATTTACCGTCTGTGCATAATTAGCCATGAATACAATGTCGCTGTTCCTGTAATACTCATGAAGTCCTTCTGCAATACCGAGCGCGTCCTTAAGAAAATACCGTGTACCCAGTTCGCCGTACACATGCGGACCATACCAGTAATTCCATTCGTCCATTGCAATTCGTATATCTTTTCCTGTAAGCGCCGGAATAGTGCTGCGGTATTCTCTCATTACCTGAGATATCCGTCTCACTTGCCCCGGAGCCTGTACAGCATGAGCTATTATTCCCGGGCGTTCCTGGCAGTAAAAATGTTCACTGATGTAATCCATGTAATCAGCACATCCCGCAAGTATTGCCTGGTCCCACCGTCCGACCGAGCCCACCGCAACGAGCAGGATGTCGGGATCAACGGTGCGCATCGCTTCGACAACACTGTTATGTTTTTTGACATATTGTTCGACGGGTACATTACCGAGCTGCCAGCTGCCGTACATTTCATTACCGACTGCCCACCACGTAACCTTAAACGGTTCCGGATGCCCGTTTTCCGCCCGCAATTTCCCCATAGGCGTATCAATCGAGCCGTTACAGTATTCCACTTCCTGTGCGGCAGACTCAGCGCCGCCCAAGCCCGTGTTTACCGTAACATAGGGCTCGGTATCGATTAACCTGCAAAGGGTAATAAATTCGTGGATACCAACGTCGTTAGGTTCTATACCTTGCCATGCGGGATTTTTCCGCGGCGGTCTGCGGTCGCGGTCGCCGATACCGTCTTTCCAGTCGTAACCGCTGACAAAATTACCGCCGGGCCAGCGGTAGACCGGAGCGTCGAGTTCTTTCAGCAGGGCTAATACGTCCGACCGGAATCCATCGATATTATTTTCCGGCATGAGCGATACCGTCCCGATTCTGAAACTCCCCCTGCCCCGGCTGATGATTTCGATACTTCCGCTGTCGGTGGATTTTTTTGAAACGAAGCGCAGCGGCACGGTTTTGTACTCATTTCCTATATTTTCAACCAATACCGTTTCCATATCTTGTTCACCATCGCCCCACATGAGGCTGATCTCAACCGGCGCCGCTCCCGGCTCCCCGCTGATAATTATCCTTCCTTCATACCCCATGTCTTTTATCAAACCCAGTTCCCCCTGCTTAAGTCCGTGCGCCGACCCGTCTCCCGGCAAAGCGATTTGCGGCGTCTGCTCACCGACAAAAGAATCCTCCCGGACCATGCTTACAACACTGGTATCGCCGGTAACACGCCACGGCGAATTCTCATTCTGAAAATCGTAATAGAATTTACGGTCTCCTATCATCTCCGCCCAGAGCCCGCCGTAAATACACCGTCCCAGATGCTCGATGAACTGCCCGTATATGTATTTGGAAATCGGTTCCCGGGTGCTTGCGGCATCGATTACAATCGACGGATTGAGTTCCTTTGAAGAGATGAGTTCAAGAGATATATCGTCGTACCATGCTTTTCCCGCTGCCTGCCCACGCCCACCTAAAGAGCAGTTTATTTGAACGGCGTCATTCATTTCCGTTTCGAATACCGTTTCGACTTGTGTCCAGTCATTTGTACCGGTAAGCGGCGGCATTTGGACTCCGCGAATCCCCTGGAGATTGATCGAGGCGCCCGCCCCGGAGTCGGCAGTAACATTCTCCGTTTTTATCCATCCGGATAACCTGTATTGCGAATAAAGCTTTATGGGAACGGACGTTCTCCACGACATGGTCGTTCTCTCATCGGATGAAATCATGACGCTTTTCGTTCCGGTTCTGCCGATATTTTCATAACCGAGCGTTCCTCCTCCTCTCCTGCTTCCGCGTTCTTGCCACTCCGCAGGTCTATCGCCCTCCGCTACTTCAAATGAAGGATTGGGTACAGAACCGATTTTCTCAGCGTACTGATTCCCCGTGCATGCCAAAAGGAGGCACATACTTATGACAATAATGACGGGAATCAACGCCTGTACTGATTTAAAGGGAAAATGAAAGTGCATTGAACCCCCTTTTTTTAAAGTTATTAAAAATTATTAGTTATATATTCCAATACAATGAAAACTCCGTTATACATTCGTGATACTGAATATATTTGAATATCGTTGTGTGCCGACCAATTATTTTTCAGGTTGTACAAGTACCCGTGTTTTTTGTGTCCACTTTTTGTCGCCGGTTTCAAGAGTCACGACATATTCTCCGGGGGAAATCCTGCCGATATTCCAGAGCATCTTGTTAATTCCGGCAGTTGTCTCCCCGTTCATTGTCCGTAGAACATTCCCGTACGGGTCGGAAACGGTAACCGTTATGTCCTCTTGTACCGGATTTTTTAAATAATAATATATTTCGACAGCATTCGGCTCATTCGGCGTGGTTACATACCTGTTTCCGTACAGGTTGTAATTTCCCCATGCTCTCCGGTTCTGCTGTATTTTGGGCTCAACGGCAAACAGATAAACGTCTTCCGCCAAAACTCTCTCGTTCAACTCCTGCAGTGGGG
>LJUD01000095.1 GCA_001304035.1 bacterium SM23_31
AGCAATGAGAAGATGGATTTAATCGCTCTTTGGTTGTTAATTCACTCCAAGTCCTCCCCAATTTGAAAATTCCTCTTTTATTGATGAATATTAATCCCGGCACACCAATGTCTCCCTCATTTAGGTTATGACCATAAATGAGTTCATTGCCCTTTTGAAGCTTGAACGTGGAACAGGCGGACACCGTATGGGGATTCAAAAAAACTAAAAACAGGATTAATAAACTGGTGATAAATATATTTCTAATCGCATTGTTCATGACTTTCTCCTTTGATATTTTTGATGCCTTACCGTTCCATTTGCCTGACAAATTGACACCGAAAAATGCAATGCCAACGTCATTGTTCACAGCAGGGGAATCCTGAATTAGAACCTAATTTAACGACCTGTCATTGTAACGTCCCATGATACATAACTGTGTTGTATACTGCACCGGTAAATGAAACTTATATACCTACAACAATATACTTAATTATATACCCGTTACAATAATTATTTAATCTGTGTCCTAACAAGCCATGCTTCGGACAGGCTCAGAATGACCTTGTTGTTGTGTCGCCCTGAGTCCCGCTTTGCGGGAAAGGGTGCACAGGCTTCGCTGCACTCGCCATAGATGATTAATAAAAAAAATGGCGAATTTTATGTTTGAAGCCCCGTGAAACGGGGCTGAGTTTAAAATTCGCCGCAGTTTTTGCTTCTTTTTGTCAAGACAAAAAGAAGCAATTAATTGAGTAAAACCATCTCCCTCACATCCCAGCACGGAAGCAGACTAGAGTTCGGGCGGTGTACCAATGATGGCATACTCGTCGAATACGGCATGCATAATGGTTGTTCGGTTGTTAGTAGTGTATATAATATGGATCTTGCTGTCACGGGTCTGAATGGCATAAGGATAAGCGAATGTATTATCACCGCCGGCAATATCGCGGCGATAGGGATAAGTCTTGTCACCGTCTGTTGACACGGCCACGGTCAACGGCGTACGTTCGTTCATGTTGTCGTTGTAAACAAGCAACAGATGGCCGTTTTGCAGTTTGATAAAGTCAACGGCGGAGTTGGGATTTAGAAATTCTGTCTCAACCGCGTCACTCCATGTGGAACCCCCGTCCCGGGATTCAGAGCGCAACAGGTAGCCGTGATCGGTGGGTAAAAAATCACCGCCACGACGGATATAGGCTATAAGATAATCATCGCTTAGCTGGACAACCTGGGCTTACAAATTACCCATGGGTGATTTGATAGGGTTGGTTTCGGTCCATACCTTTGTCTTTGGGTTGTAACGCAAAAAATAGGAACAGGTCGAGGACGCTGTCATCTCACGGTCTTCACCGGTCTCATAATACATTGGCAGGAGATAGTCGCTGTTTTTCAGCACTATAGGCTGGCCGCGAACCATGGTTCCCTCTTCGAAATTAAGCAGAAATGAATCCGACCAGGTTTCTGCCCCATCGTTAGAAATTTTTACCTTTACGCGCGCATTGGACCAGGTTTCGCCATAGCGGTTCACGTAGAAAAGCCACACCCGCCTGTCGGGTGCCTGCCACACCACAGGATTTCCTTCGCCTCGGTCAGGTGTATCCGCGATGACCTCAGGATCAGTCCATTGCGTTTCGCCTGTTCTGAGGCGGGAACTGTAAACGGCAGTGTCGTCGCCATATTCACCAGAACCACCGTAGTAAGCAATATAAAGGTCGCCGTTGGCAAGCTGGGTAATGGACGCGGGATGCTTGTATTGACCCGGGTGTTCAGGTCCAAACACGCGGTAGGTCTCGATATTGTAGTTCCCGGCGTGGGCGGTCAAGCCAATTAAAAATAAAAAAAACACAACATATTTCTTCAAAGTTAAGAAAAAGTTTATTATTGCATTTCCAGAATAAGAACAATTTGATATTTTACAATCACCAATTTTTGATACATCAGGGGTAATAATAGGAAAAAATTTGTTTTCCATAATTTGTTATCCTTATTAGCACATAACACTGAAATTACCGGAATTTTTCGGAACGAGGAATGAGCAAAGAAAAATTTCCGGTGCATTGACTTTTAATTCTCATATTTTACCTTTTTGATAATTACTATAAAACTTTATGCTATAGTTGTATTATGGTCTGCTGCTCACAAGCCCTGAGCATTCTGGGTCCTTTTTTAATCACATTTCCTTTCTTCAGTGTTAGATAATAGGCCACACCTGACAGAATCAGAACAAGCACAACTGTAATGACCGAGTTCTCAGGGCCAAACGCTCCACCAGTGATAAGTTCGGGGCCCTCTAATCTGCCTTGAAGAAAACGGGGCAATTCCTCTATGCCGGAAACTGGCACACCAAGAGACATCTGTGCCCAGTTCCATCCCGCGTGGAAGGATATGGGCAACCACAATCGCTTGGTCATACTAAAGAGTAGTCCTGCTAGTATCCCGCCTGATGCTGCAGAGATTACGCTTATCGCATTCGCGTGTTCATTCGGAAGATGTGCCAACCCGAAGAGCAGTGCAGAAATGATCAACGCCAAATTCGTTCCCAAGCTCTTCTCAGTGATTCTATATATGATTCCTCTAAATATAAGCTCCTCAAAAACACTCAGGGTGGTGAAATAGACCAGGAGCAACAACAGAGCGGAAGCATTTTTGGATGAAAGTACCTCGTAGTATCCCAGGACGTACAACATGACGATGACCAACGAAATGCAGAATGCGCCTGTTAAGAGACCAACTAGGCTCTCCCTTAACAAACCTGTTCTAGACAACTCGGTTATATCTCGCTTTTCATAATACCGGAATAGATAGTGATAAGTGGCCAGCAAAACCAACGTCACCAATAGCCATCGGACAATCCTTATGATATCACCTTCCGGACCGAGAACTAATTTCAGGATGGTGTTGGTTCCCATTACAGCAAGCCCGCAAACAACAATCCCAATAACAATTCTGGTCAGAGGGAAATACAGCACCCGCTTCATATAATTCCTCTTTTAATCTGTCAGATTTGACAGCTCTGCACAACCTGATAAAACCAATAATAAAAATACAAAGGTTAATAATGGTTTATGGAACATGGACATTACCTCTCAAAAAAACCAACCACGTGCTCTCGGTGGTCTTCAACTTCTTTTTAACGCATAATTTAGTTTTCTAAATATTATTAGATTATCGTATTTAGTTTTAAATATAACGGATCTGCAAAAGGCCATTCTAAATATTCTTTTGGTAAATTTTCATTTAGGATTAGTAAAGCTAATGCAGCAGTATTCATTTAATTGTTAGAATTTGCATTATTTATGAATATTAAGTTTTTTCGCAATTTTTTTCAGAGTCTTGTCTCCTGTCCATATTTTTACATTATGAATAAGAGCTGACGCAAGCAGATGAACATCCACAAAACCTAATCCCAGGCCATATAGCTTTTTATTTTCTATTAGAGCAAGTACTTCTTCATCTAAGGCAGGTTCAGCACGAGGAAGGGCCTTTAGTAAGGTAAGAATTTCTGATCGATTTGAGATATTACCACAGGATAATTCACCAATGATAAATGAATGAATACATACTCGGCCAGAATTTAGCAGTTTAATTAAATCATCATTAGAATTATTCAGATGATCAATCCAAATGGATGTATCAACTAAAATCATTGTGCCAATGATTTTCTCCGGGGAATGTTTTTTAAGACTTTTTCGGATCCGCCAAGCGCTGCCAACCGTTTTGCGCTTTCTTGTGCAATCAAAGCCTCTAAACCAAGTCTTACCAGTGTTGTTTTTTCTGAAATCCCTGTGAGCTTCGAAGCTCTCTTTAGGATTTGATCATCAATGTTTAATGTTGTCCTCATGCATATAAATATGCACATATCATATGCAATTGTCAATAGTTTTCAACAACTTCTAATGGCCAGGCAATTAGCCTGACCTATACATAAACCACAGAGGTCACCGACATAACTATAAATATTTATTAATAATTTCAGCTGCATTTTGAGCCCCATCTGTATTGAGAGCTTTGTATGAAACACTTTTGTTAAGATTGATTAACACTTGATCGGCAAGAGAAGTCGGTGTCGTTTTGGAATAATCCATCCTAATTCCTGCATTATGTCGGCCCAAGCGTTTTGCTACATACTCCTGTTCGCTATGCCCTTCGATGGGGAAAAAAATAAAAGGACGCCTCAAGGCGGTCAATTCAAGAGTCGATGAAAAACCTCCCTGAACAATAGCTAAATCACAAGCAGCGTAGTGCTGATATAAATCCGGGACGAAACCTCTTATCTCGACACCCGGCAAGGTATTTATATCGTTTGGTGCCAGGCGGGGGCCGGTTACTAATACCATCCGCAACTGATTTATTTTTGATTTAAGTATCGGATAGGCCCTGTTACATAATTCAAGTAAACCTTTCCCAATTGCTGTCCCACCAATTGAACATACTATTAAGGGAATTTCATCATATCCTAATTTTTTTCTAACTTTCATTTTGTCTTTATACATTGCAGGATCAAATCTTATAATGTATCCTATAAAGGTATAATGAGTTTTTGCATATTGTTCAGCGAATGCACTATAGCTGGAAAATTTATGGGACATTGCATGGAGAGATTCACCTTTATCTTTTAAATAATCGGTCGCCGGATTTGTGGCTATCCATGTTATTTCTACATTTTGATTTAGTTTACGCAACTTATTTACTATTGCCATGTCTTTGATAACATGTCCCATTCCAATCGAACCAGTAATGTAAAGAACCTTAGATTTCTTCATTATCATAAATCCTGTCTTTATATATACCTCGTTAGTGCCGTCCAAAGACAGCGCTAAAGACTGGGCAATAAGTAATCCCGAGTACTCGGGATTGGGTTAATTGTCGCGTTATCTCGCTTACCAAATTGTGTTTATATCTTTGATTTTTCTTAGATTTTTATCCGCTGTGATGAGTGGCGTATTTGTAATCATTGAAGTCGCAGCAATCAGTCTATCGGCAGGATCTGCTTTTATCTCATTAGACAATCTTGCAGATAAGTCAGCAATTTCTGGTGTAATTGACTGAAATATATAATTATTTGAAGCTTTAACTAAAGCGATAAATTCTAAGTAAGATATATCAATTTCGATTCGACCTTTATTTAAAAGCATTACAATTTCCCAAAGGGAAATATCGCAAAATATTATACCATCCGAATTGTTTGCCAGCTCAATTTCACGGTTTGAATTTTCGCTCAATAGTCCTGGTTTCAAAGCATCCCAGATTATAATATGTGTGTCAACTGTAATCACGAATGATGTACCTCCCATTTCTCATCGATGGGAGAAAGCACGTCCTTAACTTTTGCCTTTTTAGCAATTTCAATTAACTTTTTACGTGCTAATTTTCTTGTATAATCAGGTGGAACAAGTTTTGCTACAACTCTTCCTCTTGATGTAATATCGAATGATGAACCGTGTTCAATCTGCTTTAGGATTTTCATTAAATTAGCTCTCAATTTACTAACAGCAATGGACTGCATAATACAGACCTGATTTTATTTGTACATTTGAAATGTACAATAATATTTATGATTAGTCAATTCTTTTCTTGCGGTTATCAATCAAGAGAAATATTTGAATTGTGGCAGTATAATGGCTTGCGGTTGAGCGGAGTTAAACACATGAAATACTACAAAGTATCAAAGAAACCAGACACGCTTAAATTCGGTAAAAACCATAAAATTTTATTTACAGGTTCTATTGTATCCAGCCAGTAATCCGGAAAATATCCAATACATTCCTCTAAACCGGGTATCAATATAAATTAACTATGATCATATTTTCATTTTTTAAATCATTTCCCGATTCCATAAATTTTTTCATTTCCTGATATAACCTGTCTGCAAAACCACTCACCCTAACTATCGGGATATTATTTTTCCATTCGATATAAAAAGGCTCCGGATCATTAAATTTAGAATATATTAAACGGCTCTTATGAAATGGGATATGAATAGTTTTATCCTTAAACGAGAGCTCCCTGGAAGTTATAACAGCAAACGAAAACACACCGACTAAGTAATGATTTTTACCAGTTGGAGAAAGGGTTCTGAATAAATAGTTTTCTCTATCTCTTTGAGTAAATAAATCTCAAATTTTCACCATATCAGTTTGAGAGTCAATTACTTTGAACAAACCATTTTCCGTTTTCTCAACAAGTATATCACAATAATAAACAGATTTGATTGCAATTTCATTTTTATAGCCCTGCTTCAAACAGAAACCTGATGATCTAATACATCCTTAGCTTCTTTATTGAGTTCATCAGCATTAAGTAATTTTTTTGATGATGTGTTATACCTTAATATCCAATCCCTTTTACGTTTAGTTTTACTCGACACAAATACATATCTGCTGTAATGTAAAGCTCATTCCCCTTTAATCCTCCGAAACAACAATTTGATATTCTAGTACCAGTGTCAATACTACCAATATGTTTACCATCCGGAGTAAATACCATTATTCCACCAGGACCAGTTGCCCATATATTGCCAGAAGAGTCAACTGCTAGTCCATCACAACCTCCTTGCTGGCCGTATTTGTCAAATTCAGTAGCATTGTAAAAAATTCGGCTATTACTAGTCGTACCATTATCTGCAACATCAAATGCTAACCAGATTTTTCTTTTACTAGAATTCGCCACATAAAGCGTTTTTTCGTCAGGTGACAATCCAATACCATTTGGTCTGTCTAACTCTTTAGTAACTAGCATCATTGCTCCATCAGGATGCAAATGGTAAACACCTGAATACTCGAGTTCTTTTCCCGGAAAATCTGGCCATGTTAATCCGTATGGCGGGTCAGTAAAATAATAGTGTCCCTTTGAACTGATAACAATATCATTTGGGCTATTGAGTTTTTTCCCTTGATACATGTTCACAATGATAGATTTTGTCCAGTTATTCTGATTTAAAACAGCAATACAGCGGTTACCGTGATCACAAAGTACGAGCTGATTGGTCATCGGATTGATAAACATACCATTGCAGCCTAGTTCCATTCCGGGAGGATTATCACCCAGTGCATAACCTGCCGGTCTTAAAAAGATAGTCAATCCTTTCTGTTCACTCCATTCGTAGGTGGTATTTTGCGGAATGTCATTGAACAACAGATAGCCTCCATCTTTGATCCATACCGGACCTTCACTCCAATCAAATCCTTCGGCCAATAATTCAATTGCAGCATTTTCCGGAATGAGATTGTTAATTTCTGGATTGTCACGGTAGATGGTACCAATGGTTTTGTATAAATGTTCTCCTGCAAAAGAAACGTTAATAACTATCAGACAGGTGACTAAATTTATAATGACATATTTCATGATGATTACCTTTATTTAGTATTTGATTAGTATTTGATAGGTATAACAAGATAATCAAGTGTTTTGCTCCAAACGTTCGTATAAATATTAGCAGAAATGATGCGAGGCAAAATCCATTGCATTAGCAGGTTATGTAATTACCTACCGTTTGATTTATTATCTTGCCAAAATTCTTGCCAACGTCTTTTTTCTTTTTCTATATTTATTGTATTAAAAAAAGTCGGAAAAAATTCTTCAAATGTTTTTCCGCTATTTTCATAGTCGTATATTTTTTCAAAGATATGCATACATAAAATAAAGCCTAATTTATATTCATCCTTAACTGTTTTAAAAATTTCATCTTTACTTAGTTTATAATATTTGCCTTCTAAGACCTTATGGATTGTTCTACAAAATGAATCATCCACATTTGACTCCCAATCATCATATCCAATGTCTCTTTTATCGTCTGTGATCTCCAGTAAAGACTTGTACTGATTAACAAGATTTATATTTTTTTCTGTTAGAGGATTGATAACATGGTGCAATGCTTCATGATAAAATGCTCCTGGTCCCGGATCACTCTCACTCGGTCCATGGATAATATAAAGATTTCCATTAACTTCTGCTGTATACGCCGTGAAATGAGACATTTGAGGACAGATGGTGAAATATATTTTAGATGTTCCTTTTGAGAAATAATCCGTCTCCAATTTGCAATACCTTATAATATCATTTAATGCAATTTCGCCAAATGATCTATATTCATCATTAATTCTTTGTATAATTGGTTTATATTTTTTCCATAGTCGCTTTATATTTGCTTTCTCATAGAAATCTCGATATAGAGCATCAAGATCCTCATATTCTTTTAAGAAATCCTTTTGCTTTAATGTATCATATTTAATAATGAATTCTGGGGATTCAGATAGCAGTAAAGCATATATACCGTACGAACTAAATCCCCCACTTCCATGTTGTTTATAGAAATCATTCATTTTAGCTCTGAGGTCACGACAAAGATTTTTATCAAGATAGTCACGTATTTCAACTCTGATTTGATGCATTTGGCTCCAATCATGATCGTATCCTGCGGCATTCATAAAGGCATAAGCGAGGAATAAATTTTCGTTAGCATCAAAGCAGTATATTGAATTTTCTTCCGAACAACAAACGCAATATAAAAACACAATTATAATTGAGAATAAACTAATTTTCTTCATGATCTGGTTTTTAAATATTTACTTACCGTCTAACGAACAGCACTTAGCCGCCCCCGAGTTCGGGGCCTGACTCGAACCGGGTGTTAAAGGGTCTTTATTCGTAATGTGTCCACATTCTAATGATTTTAACAACTTTTTTATCATCTATAATTTGATAGATAATTCGATGTTGAATATTTATTCTTCTTGAGTAAGCCCCAGCAAGATCACCGACAAGTTTTTCAAAAGGAGGAGAAGATTGATTAGGATCATTTTCTAAGATTTGAAGAATTTCAATTGCTTTTTCTTTTAGATTTGCGGCGACTAATTTTTTTGCATCTTTTTGTAATTGTTTCGTATAGATTATTTTCCATTTTACCATTCAAGCTCCGTTGAACATTCGTCGATAGGAAGCCTTAAACCATCACGAATAGATTCCCTCATCCCAGGAATGGATAATAAATATAGTGTATCACTTATTGCCCGCCAATCATCCTCTGATACAAGCACACCATTGGTTCTTTTACCTGTGATTTGAATAGGCTCTCCAGAAGATTTTGCTTCATCGAGTAGTTTATATAATTTAGCTCTTGCCTTAGTTACACTTATCGTTTTCAAATCTCACCTCAATTTATTGTAACGTACGCAATAATGTACGCAAATACAAGCATTTTGTTCAGTTTTTCTAATGTCTCTCTAACGAGACTGTCGAAAAACGCTTTATCTTATAATTTTACAAAAAACAGAACTACGTAAGTTCAATATTTACAACACTAACATTTTTGAAAATATTAATATTTTTACGGTTTTAGGACTTATTCGTATATCAAAAGACAAAGAAACTGAACGCGTTTAAATTCAGCTTGAACCTGGTGTTATGTGTTCTCTTCATTTATATTGTTTTCAATATTCATGTGTATGAGCAATGGCGGAATTCGGGGCATTTCTGTTGTATCCTGGTAAACCAAGTTTTTTGTAGAGTACAACACCTAAAACTGCTACAAACCGCGATATTGCTTATACACGATGTTGACGATAGTTTTTATATAATCTAAAATTCCAACTTATTATTGCTTTTCAATCATTATTTTCCACATAGAAGAAATTCCTTCAACATTAAGTTTTTCCATTTTACTGTCAAACTGAGATTTTAGGTTTCCGATCAATTCATCCGAAGCATAAAATACATATATATCTGAGTATTCTTTATTTTCCATCCTTTTTTTAACACTATCAATATCAGTTGATGCCAGTAAAATATCGATATTATCGGAGTTACATTCCTGCATAACAACCATAAAATCAACCATACGTTTATTATTAGTAAAATCGGTGATAAGTAAGGGTCTCTCAGCTTTGGAAATAAAACGTGCATCTTCAATATATACATTCATCTTATTGCCAATAAACCAATGTTTGGCCTTAGCGATGCTGTCAATCGAGCTTATTCCTATGAAAACCAATGCTAAATAGCAGACAAAATAAAGAAGCTTCCCGTTTTCTATCTTTTTATACAAGAAGTTGGTCATTACAAGAATTACTCCCGGCGCAATAAAAATTAAATATCGCCACCACCAGGATAACATCCCATTTCTTAGAAGATCATTGAAGTAAAAAAATATGCATCCGGGAATAATGATTAGCAATAAAAAATATTTGATTTCTTTCCTGGTCTTCTTGAAAAGAAAAACAAAAGCTATACTAATTATAATTAGAACAATAGTATTGAATATCAAAGCGCTTATTGCTTCAGGTGGGAGGTTGAATGATGTTTGATCAAATGCTGTTAAATAGTCTAGTTTGAATGAAAAAATGCTAACCAGGTAAAAAAATTGTCCCAAAAACGGTAGCCAAAAAGCGACATTATACTGATTGTTCGATTGCCATGACAAAGCAGAAGTAATTTCATCGAGCTTAAAGAAGAGAGAAAGGGCCCATGGCATGTATGCCAAAAAAACAACCAACATGCAGATGCTGTATCTTTTTATTAAGTCTTTTCGGATTAATCCTACGAATATAATATGACCGAAGATTATTATAATTGAAAGGGGTGAAGCATATAGTGATAGAGTAGCTATTAAAGTGTAAGTTGACCACCATTTAATCTTGTTACGATGAATAACTTGCAGAAATATGTAATGTTGTACAATTAAGACGAAAGACCATAGTATATAATATCTTGCTTCCTGAGCAAATAAATGAATATAGGGTGAAATAGTATATAAACTGACGGCTATCCAACCCGAAAGTTTTGAATAAAAAAGCCGTTCAGAAAGTAGAAACAAAAAGGG
>LJUD01000096.1 GCA_001304035.1 bacterium SM23_31
GGGTAAAAGAACCAAGGGAAATGTCCCCGCAAATCTTTACCTGTTACATAAAAAATCAGCTTAATTTTTTATACTATGTGTAAACACCTTGACAAAACAGTACAATTTATATTACAAGCGGAATGTATAATTTTTCTTTAGTTTTTTTATAGAATAGTTGTCCTTTCCGAGTATCTAATTTTAACTCTTGCCCGGCTGCCGGTTCTCCTAAAGTTATTGATGGTGTTTTCTTCTATTCGTATGGTTTTAAGTTGTTTTGAGAGTTTTTTCTTCTGAAAGTAAAGCTATTTATTCCATATATGAAAAATATTACGTCAATTATATTGTTTATGATTGATTTCTTACAAAAGCAACCCAATCAGGCTGTGTGTTATTCCGCATGAAAATTTTATAATTACTGTATAAAATATTAACTTAACCGAAAAGGTGTTACCATGAAAACCGTCAAATACTTACTCCTGTTTTTATTTATTTCCACCAACGCATCGGCACAAACCGATGTATCCGGTCACATTACAACTAATACAAACTGGACTCTTGTCGGCAGCCCTTATCGCGTTACCGGTGATGTATATGTCGACAACGGGATAACCTTAACCGTTGATCCGGACGTTATTGTGAGATTCAATTCTAACAGGTACATGTATGTGTACGGGATGCTAATTGCTAATTCAGCAACTTTTACTTCTCACAGAGACAGCACGGGTGGTACTCCCTCACCGAATGATTGGAAGTCAATTTATATTAATAACGGGGGAAATGTTAATTTTACCGGCTGTTCGGTGGCATACGGAAATCCGAATATATATGTCTATAACGGTACTTTGACGTTTACCGGAGGAACAGTCAAAAATTCCTATAATAAAAATGTACAGTTAAGAAATGGTATCGTAAATATTGGCAACAGTTCCCTCTACTTTGATAATCCAACTTCAAATAGATATAACTTTTATTCGGACGGCGGCAGTTCAACAGTCGATATAAACAGGACTGAAATCTATAACGCTCAGTATAACGTATTTCTTTCTAACACCGGAACGGTAATAATAGACAGTTCATATATTTATAACACGTCAACCATAAGCAGCTCAATAAATTTAGATACACGTTCAGATTCAGTACATGTGTCTAATACCGATATTTATGAAAGCACAACTAATATTTACGCCTACGGGGGAGATTTAACATTAAAAAATACCAATGTATACAACGGCACAAAGTACGGTACAGGGCTGCATATTTACAGCCCGTACTCTGAAATAATATTTTACGGAGATAATAATTTTTATTCCCTGGAAAAGCCCATTGTGTATCAGGCGGCTGGAAATATTATTTATCATAATACTAACACCATTTCAAATAATACTTATAATGCGGTCTTTATCGATTTTTCGGGTGGGAGCAGCGGATATACAATGGTTTTAGACACCGTTGAAGTTCCATATTACTTTACGCGAAATTTTACTATTCCATCAGGCAGCACTCTGGAAATTGCTTCAAATAATATCGTAAAATTTGCCCAGTATACCGGAATATTTGTGAACGGCGCTTTTATTGCGGAAGCAGGAGTGGCGGACAAAATATACTTTACCGCCTTCTCTGATGACAATTTAGGCGGTGATACTAACAACGACGGAGCGGGAACAATTCCGGCATCAAATTATTGGTACGGCATTTCTTTTAATAGTGCAAGTGCCGACTCCGCCTGTGTTATTAGAAGGTGTGAAATCAAATTCGCCGGATATAACAGTTATTATTACGGCGGCGCAATTAGCATCTTTGACGCAAGCCCGACAATCGATGATAATTCAGTTTCAAACAGTTATTACGGAATGAGAATTGAAGGCGCATCCGACCCGGTTATTTCAAATAATGTTATAGGTGTGAGCGACCTGGTGCCTGTTGCAATGTCTATCTTTTCTAATCCGGTATTTATAAATAATAGTTTTTCTAACGAAGATAATGAATATGATGCAATCGGTCTGTTGGGCGGGACGCTCACAAGGAACGGTCATCTCATAAAACGCTCTTTTACTGACGTACCTAATGTAACATACCTCCTGTTGGGAACCATAACGGTGCCCGAGGGATTGGATCTCACAATTGATAAGGGGATTGTTATTAAAGGTTATCAGAGCAGTCATAAGCTTGTAATAGGGGGTAAATTGACTGCCGATGCTACGGCTGACAGTATGATTGTTTTCACCTCTGCGAAAGATGATAATTTTGGAAATCCTCAGGACACAAATAAAGACGGCACATCTACAGATCCGGCAAAAGGAAACTGGGGAGGAATTACATTCAATTCAACTGCAGATTCCACCTCGATATTAGACTATTGCAAATTACGTTATGGACATAATACAGATTACCATCCCGGATCAGGCAATCCTTACTGGGGAGGACAAATTACAATCATAAATTGTCATCCCCAAATATCAAACTGCGATATAAGCGATGTCGATTACGGTATCGTATCGGCAATTTCCGCTAAGCCCAGAATATGGAATAATGCTATTTCAAATACAACTTATACTCCAATAGCCATGTCCGTATCATCCGATCCGGACTTCAGCGGAAATACATTTACAAATGCCGGCTATACAGCGTTAGGTCTACTCGGAGAAAACATCGGCGTTGACGGCGTTGTTAAAAATAGAAATGTTGCCGGATATACAAATATAACGTATGTCTTGCACGGCACTATAACTGTGAATTCCGGGGCGAATCTCAGTTTTGAACCCGGAATTGTTGTTAAAATAGCTCAATATCAAAGTTTTTTTGTTGACGGGGGTTTTAAAGCGCAGGGTACTTTCCCTGATGGTCAAATCATTTTTACATCCCTTGAAGATGATAACGTCGGCAACCCAGGCGATACTAACGGCGACGGAAATGCTACTTCACCGGATAAAGGAGATTGGTCATCAATTGTTTTCAGGGGTACGAGTGATGATGAATATTCGTTGATTGATTATTGCGAGATAAAATACTCAGGAAATTGGTATTATTCATATTATTATGGCGCCGTGGTTTATGTAAATGCCGGGTCTAAAATACAAAATTCAACTATCAGCAACTCTTACTATGGTCTTGTATATGACGGAACTTCCACCGCTGTCGCCGAGAACGTTGTTATACAGAATTGTTATTGGGACCCGATTGCTATGTCTCTTAAGTCGGACCCGACTTTTACAAATATAACCTTTACTGCTAATGGAAGTAAGGGAATAAGAATACTCGAAGGTACACTATCTTCAGATGCATATTTGAAAAAACGGGATGTTGCAGGAATTTATAATATCGGATACATACTCGACAATCTTACTATTAATACAAATGCTGTATTGACTTTTGAACCGGGCGTGGTAATTAAATTTAATGACAATAGATATATTACTGTAAACGGCGCTCTAATTGCCAACGGAACAAAGGATGAAAATATCGTTTTTACTTCTATAAGGGACGATTCGAGGGGAGGAGATACGAACAACGACGGAAATACTTCCACACCGGCTAAAGGAAACTGGCGCGCTATTATTTTCAAAGATACCAGTATTGACTCTCTTAATGTACTGAAAAATGTAGATATCCGGTTCGGCGGCAATTACAGCGGTCAAAATCGCGGGATCATTTCGGTTGAAAATTCAAAAACAGTAATTGATAGTTGCGACATCAGCCATTCTTCATCGGCAGGAATCGGTGTTTATGGCTCCGCTTATCCTGTTATCAGTAATAATAATATATCAAATATCGATTATACTCCTATCTCAATGAGTATGTTTTCTAACCCGGTTTTTATTAATAATACGGCATCGAATATAGGAATTATGGCATTGGGAATTATTCCGGAAACATATGCCACAACTGCTGCAATTCCCATAAGAAATTTTGCCGGTTTTAATAATATAACATATTACTATTATGGAACGGCAACAATAAATTCAGGCACGACTATTACAATTCCGGCGGGTATGGTATTTAAACATGCTCGTTTCGATGTAAATGGTGCTGTTAAAATAAATGGCACCCCGGCAGAAAAAGTCGTTTTTACTGAACTTAGGGATGATGAATATGGGAATCCTTTAGATACAAATGGCGATGGAAGTCTAAGTTCTCCCTATATTGATTATTATTATAATTATGATTATAGAATATTATTTAATGATGTTAGTAACGACACATTGAGCTCGGTTTATAATGCTGTTTTTAGATATGTAGACAGACCTGTTGTTCTGAGCAGCGCATCGCCGACTATAAGAAATTCTGTTTTTGATAAAAATAATTGGGGCATAATTTTAGATGGCGTTTCCTATCCTGTAGTTAAAAACTGCAGTTTTGACAACCTTACTTATGCACCGTTTAAATCTTCGATTCTCTCTTATCCGGATTCAACTGCAGGTAATTCCATGTCGGGATCTACATACCGCGCCTTAGGAATTAAGGGTGAAACCCTTGTCAGTGATTATACTATTACAAAACGGAATTTCGCTGGAATTACTAATATTCCATATTTTATATCTGAGGATTATACTATCGGCTCCGGAGTAATTCTGAGTATTGAACCCGGTATCGTACTCAAATTCTACCGTAATGTTGGAATAAACGTAAGAGGCGCACTTAAAGCAATAGCTGGAGCAAGTTTAGACAGCATTATAGTATTTACACATATTTATGATGACTTTTACGGCGGGGACACTAATGCGGACAGCGCACAAACAGTACCCAGCCTGAGTTCTTCCTATGGTCGATGGGATGGTATCTCATTTGCAGATGAATCCGAAGATAATAATTGTATTTTGCAAAATGTTATTATCCGTTTTGCATGGAATGGAGCAATAATAACTAACAGTGCAAGCCCGGCTATATCATATTCTGCAATAAAAGATAACCGTTATGCATTAGTTGCAAACGGCGCATCAGACCCGAGTATTAACTATTGCGATATTTATGATAATCAGTATTATTCTACTGATGTTGCCGTTCAAAATAATGGCGGCGCTTTTACTATAGACGCCGAGAATAACTGGTGGGGAAGTAACACCGGGCCTACACACACTTCAAATCCCGGCGGCACAGGGCAATCTGTTTCAAATATGGTTGATTTTATCCCGTTTTTATCCAACGGAACGCATAATCCGATCGCCGGTGATGTTAGTTTGAACGGGAAAATCCAGGCTTTCGATGCTTCTAAAATATTGAAGCATGTTGTCAATCCCGCAGGTCCCGATGCTCTTAACGACATTCAGAAAAGAGTTGCCGATGTAAGCAATGAAATGGGAATTACAGCGTACGACGCATCGCTGATTCTTCAGCATGTTGTAGGAAGCATAAGTGTATTCCCTTCGGAATTACAAAAAATACAAGCAAATCCGAATGCTCTCAAAAGCTTGCAGAAAATAATAGCATCTCAAAAAGTAAAATCGGGTCGGATTATAATTTCCGACAGCAAAACTAATGGCGGAGAAACAATCGACGTTCCCGTAAAAATAGAAAATGTAAATGGAATGACCTCTGCTCTATTAATTCTGAAATATGAACAGTCTTATGTGAATATCGCATCTGTTAAAGACGTTGATATGGCAGAAAACGGGATTTTTGCTTTTTACGACGATAAAGAAAAGGGAGAAATCACTATTGCGTTAGCGGGAAGCGAAATGATACCATCCGGAGGAAACATTTTATTACTATCGTTCAATGTTTCTGAGGATATTCGAGATGATGTAACATCACCGCTAATTATTAAGAAATTTTTGGCTAATGAAACGGATTTGACAAAATTTGCAAAATCCGGCAGCATTCAAATAACCGGAATGCCTGTATCATTCGCATTATCGCAGAATTATCCGAATCCTTTTAATCCGTTTACCACAATCGAGTACCGGATTCCAAACGATGATGTAAATGTAAATATTTCTATATATAACTCTATCGGACAATTAGTGAAAACGCTCGTGAATGAAACAAAGAATGCCGGCAAATATGAAGTTGTATGGGATGGTACCGACAGCAGTGGATTACGCGTCAGCACAGGCGTGTATATATACCGGATGCGTGCCGGGGATACGTTTAAACAAACAAAGAAACTCCTTTTAATCAAGTAGTTATTATCAGACAAAGTCCGATCTTTAGATGGGAATTTAAAACTCGTGTTTACATTAAATGCGGGCTCTCTCTAATAATTAAATAAATGGAGAAAATTAGCGATGAAAAAATTTTTAACATATACATTTATAATGTTATTAATTTGCTTGCCTCTTGATATTGCAGCACAGCAGATTCGGTTGAGGATTCCTGATAATAACGTTGTAATAAATGATGTATTCGATGTCCCTGTTTATGTAGACAGCAGCTTAACCGGAAGAAATATAACATCCTATCAATTGCAGATTTCATTTAATTCTTCCAGATTAGTGTGTGATTCCCTCATTGCAGAAGGAACATTAACACAATCTGCTGCTTTCTCAATTTCCTTCAACAATTCCGTACCGGGGATTGTGAATGTTGCGGCAGCAGGATCTAATCCGTTAAGCGGGACAGGCATTTTAATATATCTCCGGTTTAAAGCAGTTCAAACCGGGTATACTTATGTTGATTTCACAGGCACGGAATATAATTTTTTCAACGAGGGAGAACCCCCGATTATCTTTCAAAGAGGTCGAATAGATATCTCGGCTCTGCCTACAATTACAGTATTTCCAAACGATGGACTTCTCACAGTCGGTGATAATTTACAGTTCACTGTAAGCGGAGGTACGGCGCCTTACGAATGGTTTGTGACAGATTCGGACGTTGCAACCATCAATTCTTCCGGTTTACTTACTGCAACAAACAAAGGTTTTACTAAGGTTTTTGCACGGGATAATGCCGGTTTAGTAGATACGACTAACGGGCACATTGAAGTACGCGCATTGAGATTGTCCACTCCCGACACCACTCTTTATCCCAATACAACGTTTAATTTGCCTATTTATGTAACCGATGTTAGCGGTTTGGGAATTATTTCCGGTAATTTTACCGTAGAATTTAATAATGATTATGTTTCTGCTGTCGATGTGGTTCAACCCGGAACTATGCTGTCTGCATTCGCAGAACTAACACACGAAATTTCTTATAGAAAAATTACGGTAGCTTTTGCCGGAACAACTCCTTTATCCGGTGAAGGCATACTGATATATATTAGAATGCAGATAGCTCCGGGCTCGGGTGGAACTACAAATATTGATTTGTCTGATATTTTATTTAATGAAGATATTCTTGCAAATTACACAAGAGGGTATGTAAGAAGATACACTGTGCCCGGTTTAAACATTTCACCTAATACCGGAACTTTATTAGCCGGCGAAACATTATTGTTTTCTGCTTCGGGTGGAAAGCCGCCCTATCGCTTTTCTACAAGCGACACGAATATTGCAACAATCGATTCGTTATCAGGATTGCTGCTTGCAAAAAGCGGCGGAACGGTTAGAGTTATTCTGAAAGACTCTCTATTAAGCGAGGCTTCAACTTCTAATATCGAAATTTACGATATGAATATATTTATTCGTGATACATCTGTAGTTATAGGGAACACTTTTTGCCTGCCGGTTTATATCGATAATATTCCTCCGGAAAAACCTGTTTCCTCTTTTGAGTTTCAATTGAATTATTCTAATACTTTTTTCGAGCCGGTAGAATATAGGACTGTTAATACTCTTACGGAGGGCTGGGCGATCGCTTTTAATTATACAAATAATACTATAAATATTGCAGGTGCAGACTTTTCTTCGTTTGGTGGGGGGAATGTTGTAATCAAAATTATTTTAAAAGTTTTACCAACTGTATACCCGGGAAATTATTCAAATGTATCCTTTGCGAATTTAACGTTTAATGAAGGTTCTCCCCGTCCGCTTCCTGCAGAAGGAAGAATTACGGCAATTGGAGGTCCTGTAAACAATCCACCTGTTTTTGTTCAGCATCCTTATGTTGTGAAAATGAATACAAACTCGGCAACCATCCATTATGTCACTGACGAAACCGCAACTACGGAAATCTTTTACAATACCGAACTGCTTTTTAACATGGGGATATATTTGGAAAAGACTGATGCAACATTGGTAAAAAATCATGTTGCAACTATAACCGGGCTTGAACCTAATACGAAGTATAAATTTTTTGCGGTGGCTTATGATAGAAATTGCAGTAGTTCCATCAGTATTATAAATACCTTTATTACACCTGATCAACCTGATACAAAACCGCCGGTGATTACGGCTGGACCTATTGCATATTATTTAGAGCACGATAAAGCCACGATTTATTGGAAAACAGATAAAATTTCGTCCAGCCGCGTTGACTATGGTATCGATTCACTACAACTTGATAGCTTTGAAGAAGCGGATGGAATCTTCGGAGTAGTATTACACCAGTTGAATCTAACCGGATTACAGTCCGGAACTACATATCATTATCGTGTGTCTTCTGTTGCAGATAACGACAGTGTGGTCGTGAGCGGGATTTCGAAATTTAAAACCCTTGCAGCATCCGATACCTTACCGCCGAGGATTATTGCCGGACCTGCCCCGATGTCTATACAAAATACGTCCGTTACTATTGAATGGGCAACCGATGAGCTTTCAACGAGTATTGTTGAATACGGTTTACGTGAATTGGGTTACCCTGTTTACAGTGATACTATAGCTGTAGAAGCGGATACATCCGGTGTTTTTTACCACCAGGTGGTTCTAACGGGGCTAATTCCGGGAAAGTTGTACAATTACCGTGTAACAAGCCGGGACCTCAGTGCAAACTCAAATGCGGTAACAAGCCGGAACAAGCGGTTTATGACGGAAGCTGCGCAGGATACTACTCCGCCGGTGTTAATTACGGGACCAATTGTTGATCGCACAAATAAATCCGCAACATTTGAGTGGGGGACCGATGAATTATCGGACAGTTTCGTGCTGATCCGGAAAGCGAACACTTTTGATAACTTCCGCATGAATGGTAATGTACGGAAAGTTATCAAGCACATTGTTACGATAACGAATCTTGAACCGGCTCAGAAATATGAGTATATAATCTTTTCGCGCGATTTTGCCGGAAATGTCATGATCTGGCCTAAATTCTATAGCTGGAGCGATATATTTCAAAATTTCTCAGAGCTTGGGAAAGTTGCCCAGCCTCCGGGAGGCAGCGGAACGTTCTTCACAGACGAGGAGCCTGACACGCAGCAGCCGATCATCATTGAGGGTCC
>LJUD01000097.1 GCA_001304035.1 bacterium SM23_31
CCAATGGCTCGTTGGTTTCTTTATCCCTGACAAACCCTTCAATTTTGCCCACAATGACCTGCGCCATTGCTGAAAAAGCAAAACATCCAATCAACAGAACCATTGTAAATGCAATTGTAAATGTTTTCTTTTTATCCACGAATTTACCTCCTTATACTAATAAGTTAATTCTTAAGTTTCGCCTCCGGAATAACGACACTGCATATATTCCGATTAAAACACCTTTGCGAAACACTGGTTCCGGTCATTTAACAACGCACCAGAAACCAAAATTAAACATTATTGATTACACCAGAATTTTCAAATTTTCCGGGGGATTATCGCACTTTTTATTAATCCTCCGGGTACTTATACGAACAATCAGCACACTTTACAGTGTTTTAAGCGAGGCTGATTATTGTGCAGATAAAATTAGTAGCTGTTCATCCCTCCTTAATTTTAATTTACACAATTATTTTTTATAGAATTTTATATAAATTTCCCGTAAAATCGTACAGAATTACACTTATCCGGTATCCGGGGAAATTGCATAAATAATAAGCTATTCCGTTTAATCATTTCACATTCATGAAAGATATTCGTTTATACGACAGTAAACTTCAAACACCAGAAATGATTGCACCAGAATTTTATATGCGTGAAATAGAATTTTCGCTATTGAAAAAAATCAATTAGTGGGATTACAAACCTCGTTTCTAAAATAAATTTACTGAAACTCAAGGTTTTAACACTATTATTTTTGTGCTTATCGTATAAGTACACTTTCTTAAAGCAACATAAGGATAATAAATTAAAAATTAAAATGCAAGAAATTTTTAAAAAAAATTCAAAATTTTTATACATCTATATTAATTCACGATTAATTCACGTAAAAAATCATTCAATAAAAAACTATATTTTCGGTATATGTTGTTCCAGCCGGCAATTCTTATAGTCAATTCTTAGCATTCGGAGCGGTTGAAAATTAACACGGCTCAATTCCGGTAATTTTAACAATATAAGTGCACCCGGTGCAAAATGCCGGTCAGGTAATTACTTTCTGTTATGGAATGCCTACTAAAATTAACATACCGGAAAAATATTCATGCACAATTAATCGCAAAATTTATGCCAAAGTATATTTCAAGGTCAATCCGTTCTGGGACAGTGAAATTTCAATACATTTTTAGAGTTATTTTACAGAAAAACAGTGAAAAATTTTTCACACTTTTCATAGTTGGTACGAAAATTCCTTCCGCGTTACTATCGGGGAACGCGGTTATTCAGTATGCCGTTCTTTACCGGCATTGGGATATTCAACAATCTCCTCGAAGTCGGACTGCCCTCTTTATTCAAACAGTACGGCGGATTCCCGGTATTTTATCACCGGTTTTACTTAAAAGAACCGGTTATTCCCTGCCGGAGATAGAAGCCTGCACCAACTGCATGAACCGGCTTCGCGGATTCCTGCCGCCGGGGCTCTGGGTAAAGACCAGTACTATAAGCTCATTGTTAGGGTCTACCCATGCAGCAGTGCCGTCCGAACCTGAATGTGAAAATACGCCATCTTTGCCGACATTCCATCCGTATCCGTAAAAACTTGTTTGCCTTTCAAGCTCTTCGGGGGTGTAAATGGATGCGGTCTGCGGCGACGTCATGAGTTTGACGGTTTCTTCTTTTAAGACACGCTCCCCGTTATAGATGCCGCCGTTGAGAAACATCCGGCATAAAATCGCATAGTCGCGTGCTGTTGAGATCAAGCCTCCGGAAGCCCGGACAAAAGGGTACTGCGGCGGATCACCCGGCTTCCAGCCTTCGGTCCATTCACCCTGCCGACTTCTCCTGTATACTACGGACATGCGTTCAAGCTTGCCGTCCAGCTTTTCCGCAATCTCGTGATGGTAAGTGTCGACCATACCGAGCGGTATATAGATTCGTTCTTTCAGGAAAACTTCGAGAGGTTGACCGGAGACAATTTCAATCAATGCGCCCAGGGTGTTAAAACCGGCATTGCTGTATGAGTACGAAGTTCCCGGAAATTCCGCTGCTCCGGTTTCGCCGAACCGTTCGACTTCCAACAACAGGTTGGGAGCGTCGGGATGTTCAGGAGATTTCTGAATCAAAGGACTGTAAAATATCGGTCCGATGCGGAAACCGCTTGTATGGGAAAGAAGATGGTGAATTTTTATAAATCCCGACCGGTAATTATCAAATGACGGTATGTACTTACGTACATTATCGTTGTAAGCCAGTTTCCCATCCTCTGCCAGTATACTGATTCCCGTGGCTATGGCAGGCTTGGTATTGGACGCCATCCGGAACATGGTGTCCTTTTCCATGCGGAGACCTTTTGCCTTGTCTTTCCACCCGACAGCCTCGTGCAGTACAATTTTGCCGTTCCGTGCAACTAACAGCACCACGCCCCGCAGGTCATCGTTTGCTACCGCTCCCTCAAAGAGACGGACGCCTTCTTTTAGAACAGCCCCGGACATACCCGCATCCGCCGGAAGCCCCGGAGTAAGGGTTACATCCTGGGCGAACAGGGTTGTGATACCGAAAGCGAAGGAGAGTATTAATAATACTATGATTAATCGTAGTTTCATCGCAGGAGTCCTTTGTGTTGATTAACGAACATAAACCTCTGTTTATAATAAAAAGTTATCGTAATTTAATTCAAAAAATTCTATATTATTGCCAATTTTTTTAAAATTCTAAGAGTGAAACTATACAATTCATTTATCCCGGATATATACCATGTCTATGACCAACATAGCCATAACACTCCGTAGAGACGCATGGCGATGCGTCTCATGTTCATACACATAACACTCCGTAAAGACGTACGGCTGTGTGCCTCTACGGGTATTTTCGATTATATATAATGCGGTATGTTTGTGTGATCACAAACACACCCATTCTACTGTTGTTGTTCTTCTGCCGCAATTTACAGTACATGTAAATAAAAACCATATAAGCCGCCCAAATCCTGAAAAGACGAATCATACACTATGTGCTTTGAAAAAATCGGGTATAACTTGCATAATTGAGAAAAAATAATTATACTTGATATTATCCTGGAACATAAAAAATAAATTAACTAACCGGACTATAATAACATGGGAGAGGCACACATGGCAGAAATTGTAAGAGCGCCCCGCGGTACAACACTCAGCTGCAAAGGCTGGATTCAGGAGGCGGCGATGCGGATGCTTATGAATAATCTGGACCCTGAAGTAGCGGAAAAGCCTCAGGAACTCATTGTCTACGGCGGAACAGGCAAAGCAGCGCGCAACTGGGAATGCTACCATGCAATCGTTAAATCGCTGAAAGAACTGGAAAATGATGAAACGCTGCTCATCCAGTCCGGTAAGCCGGTAGGAATTTTTAAAACCAATACCCATGCGCCCCGCGTTCTGATATCCAATGCGATGATAGTGCCGAAGTGGGCGACATGGGATGAATTCAGACGGTTAGAAGCTCTCGGTTTGACCATGTTCGGGCAGATGACTGCAGGAAGCTGGATTTATATCGGCACGCAGGGTATTCTCCAGGGGACGTACGAGACCTTTGCCGCATGTGCAGATACTTATTTTAACGGCTCTTTAGAGGGCAAATTTCTGCTTACAGCGGGTCTTGGCGGCATGGGAGGCGCTCAGCCGCTTGCAGCAACCATGAACGGCGCCGCCTTCCTGGCGGTGGAGGTCGATGAAAACAGAATCAAACGCAGACTCAATACAAAATATCTCGATAGAATGACGGATAATCTTGATGAAGCGCTGGAAATTGTTATAAAGGCTAAAGAAAGAAAAGAAGCGGTCTCGGTCGGCCTTCTCGGCAATGCTGCGGATGTGCTCCCGGAACTGGTAAAGAGGGGTGTAAAGCCCGACGTTGTAACCGATCAAACCTCTGCACATGATACTTTAAACGGCTACGTGCCGCACGGCATTCCCTACGAAGAGGCGCTGGAACTGCGCTCGAAAGATCCCGAACGGTACATTCAAATGGCAAAGCAGTCCATTGTAGCCCATGTCAAGGCGATGCTTGCATTTCGGAAAAACGGCGCTGTTGTTTTTGATTACGGCAACAATATCAGGGGAGAAGCCTTTGCCGGCGGTCTCAAAGAAGCGTTTAACATTCCCGGTTTTGTGCCGGAGTTTATCAGACCGCAATTCTGTGAGGGCAAGGGACCGTTCAGGTGGGCTGCGTTAAGCGGAGAACCCGATGATATTTATGCAACGGATGAAGCCGTTCTCAAAACCTTCCCGGAAAACCATTCCCTGAAACGGTGGATAACAAAAGCGAAAAATCAGGTTGAATTTCAGGGGTTTCCTTCCCGGATTTGCTGGCTCGGTTACGGCGAACGGGCGAAAATGGGCAAGATTTTCAATGACCTTGTGCGGACGGGCGAAGTAAAAGCACCCATCGTGATCGGGAGGGACCACCTTGACACCGGCTCGGTTGCCTCGCCAAACAGGGAAACGGAAAAAATGAAGGACGGCAGCGATGCGATTGCCGACTGGCCTATCCTGAATGCGCTGTTGAATGCGGTCGGCGGCGCAAGCTGGATTTCCGTACATCACGGCGGCGGTGTCGGTATCGGTCTTGCTATCCATGCAGGTATGGTAGTTGTCGCCGAGGGTACAAAAGAGAGCGAAGCTAAACTGGTGCAGGTTCTCACGACAGACCCCGGCACGGGCATAATGAGGCATGCTGACGCCGGTTATGAAAAGGCAATTGCCATAGCGAAAGAAAAAAACATTAAAATCCCCATGTTAAGGTAACTTATGTCCGAGATACTCGTAAAAAATGCAACAGAAATTGCGACCACGGTTGGCGGGATAAAACGGGGAGGCGCGCTCAAAGAGCTATACCTCATTCACGGCGGCTCTATTTACATCAAAAACGGTCTGATTCAGAGTATAGGGGAGCTTGACGATTTCGAGCATCTCATTGCCGGGAATCCGGAGATAATCGACGCCGCCGGAATGACTGTCACACCCAGATTCATAGATGCACACACTCATCTTGTTTTTGCCGGTACAAGGGAAGATGAATTCAGTATGAGGATCGGCGGAGCAACCTACCGGGAAATTGCAGAGCGCGGCGGTGGGATCAAAAAAACAGTAAAAGATACACGCCTTGCATCTAAAACCGAACTTGTTGAAACAGCCGGAGCATATCTTGAACATGCCCTCCGGAACGGAACGACTACGATGGAGGTAAAAAGCGGCTACGGGCTCAATTTAGAAACGGAACTCAAAATGCTCGAGGTGGTAGAAGAACTCAACCAAATACAACCGGTGGAACTGATTCCGACGTTTCTTGGCGCCCATGCTTTTCCTGAGGACGTGTCCAGGGATGAGTATATTCAAAGTATCTTAGATATGCTACCTTCAGTCTCCGGCAAGGCAAAGTTCTGCGATGTGTTTTGTGAAGAGGGATATTTCACCATTGACGAGAGCAGGGCAATCCTGGAAAAGGCAAAGGAATACGGTCTTTCGCCGCGTATTCATGCAGACCAACTTACAAGCAACGGCGGGGCAAAACTCGCTGTAGAAGTAGGAGCGGTTTCAGTCGATCATCTTGAACATGTCACTGATGATGAAATTGAAATTCTTGCACAATCGGATACCACTGCAATACTTCTGCCGGGCGTATCGTTCTTCCTGAATTACGGCTATCCGCCTGCACGAAAAATAATCGATGCCGGGTGTATAACGGCAATTGCCACAGATTTCAACCCGGGGAGCTGTATGTGCATCTCCATGCAGATGGTGATGTCGATTGCATGCACTCAGATGGGAATGACGCCTGAAGAGGTATTGAATGCCTCAACCATAAACGCTGCATATTCGCTTGGTCTTACGAACGTGGGCTCGCTTGAGACGGGAAAGCAGGCGGAGGTGCTCATTATGGACGTTCCGAATTACAAAATGATTCCGTATTTTTTCGGAGAAAATCACGTAAACACCGTGATAAAAAAGGGGAGTGTTGTCTGGACAAGGTAAACTTGTTTAACACTGAAAAATGTTTCATATTTTGGAACAGATTAATTCATAAATTTTCTTTTAAACATTATACCATTTTTTACAAGGTCAGAATCCGATTTAAAAAACCAGATCCTGAAACAAGTTCAGGACGACAGCAGGGGTGGCACTCACTCAAATAGTCATTGCGAGGAGCGTAGCGACGTGGCAATCTCGCAGTTATGCTCTAACATAAATCTTAATTTTTACATAAAAATAATTTTTACTAAAGTTTTCTTACAAATCAGGAGAAGCTATGAAATCAAAATTAGTATTTTATATATCTTTAAGAAGATATTCCACGGCGGCAGGAATTGCACCGAATTTACGATGACCATGCCTATTTTTTAGATACCGATAAAGAGATGGCGGTTTTTGAATACAAAATTGTGGAAAAAGTAGAAAAATACAAGCTCGACCCGGCGGTGTATGGGAAACAGTGCTAAACTCCATAAAATTATTTAACTATTTAAGAAACAAGCAATTAAAAAAGATATGCTAATGTCAGGAGGTTTAGATTGATTGTATTAGACGGCTCACAGTTGACGATAGAAAAGCTGGTAAAAATCGCCCGGTATTCCGAGAAAGTGGAGCTTCACCCGGACGCCCTGGAACGGATCAGAAAGTGCCGCACAATGCTGGAAGAGAAAATTCAGCAGGGCGAAATTATGTATGGAGTCAACACCGGTATAGGTGAATTTTCCGAAATAGCATTGACGGATAAGCAGACAGGTGAATTCCAGAAGTATTTGATCTATAATCATGCCGCCGGAATAGGTGAACCTGCGCCTGCCGAACACGTTCGCGGCGCGATGGCAAGCAGGATAAACGTCCATGCCCACGGAAGATCGGGCTGCCGTCCCGAGATTACCATGACCATGGTTGAGATGTTAAACAAAGGTGTGACACCGGTTGTCTGCAAAAAAGGTTCGGTCGGCGCCTGCGGGGACCTTGCGCCAATGTCGCAAATCGCCCTTTTGCTTATGGGCGAGGGCGAAGCATTCTACAAAGAAGAACGGATGCCCGGTAATGTTGCCATGGAACGGGCGGGAATCCCCATCCCGGGTCTTAAAGCCAGGGACGGTTTGGCGTCTATAAACGGTTCGAATTTACTTACCGCAATGAGTGCCCTTCACCTGTATGATATTAACCGCTGGCTTAAGCAGGCTGAAATTGCCTGCGCATCGTCTCTTGAAGCATTACTGGCTAATATGAAACCATACGATGTACGTTTACACAAAGAACGCGGTTTTCCCGGCGCAGTTAGGTCTGCTAAAGCTATAATGAAATGCATCGAGGGAAGCGACCTTCTTTCAGGCAAAATCAAAACGAAAGTTCAGGATGCTTATTCAATGCGTTCCACGCCGCAGGTCATTGGCGCCGCTCACGACCTTGTCAATTATGCGAAAAAACAGGTTGAAACCGAGCTAAACGGGGTCGGAGATAACCCTGTCTTCTTTATGGAGGATAACCTGACGTTAACCGGCGCAAATTTTCAAGGGACTCCGGTTTCGTTACCCATGGACGCTGTCGGCGCTTCGGTAACAATGGTATGTGTTCTATCCGAAAGACGGCTCAACCGCTTGACCAATCCGGCTTTAAACGCGGGACTCCCTGCATTTTTAACCAAAGGCGCCGGAATGTTTTCCGGAATGATGCTCAGCCAGTATACCGCAGACACTTTGATCGTGGAACAAAGAATTTTGTCGGCGCCCGCTTCCATTATGTCGATTCCCGCTGCAGCAGACCAGGAAGATTTCGTTTCCATGGGAATGAACACCGCACTTAAGAACGCTCAGATATTGGATAATGCTTACGGAGTTCTGGGGATAGAATTGATGGCGGCGGCACAGGCGCTGGACTTTCGCAACTTTAAAAATGGAAAAGGAGTTTCCACCGCGAGGAAAGTAGTACGAAAACATGTAGAACACCTGGAAGAAGACCGCCCCCTGCACGTAGATCATAACAAAATGAAAGAGCTTGTCAAGTCGTGCGAGATCCTTGAAGAAGTGGAGGCGGCGGCAGGCTCACTGGAATAGCTCAATAAGATGCATAGAATTGGAACTAAATACTTATGTAGAGACGCATGCCTTGCGTCTCTATTATAAATTATGTTTAATCGAAAAACTATTAATCGTTTTACGGACAGAGTAATACATAAAAATCACTGGAGGAGATTTTGAGCGAAAAACTGGTCGAATGCGTACCGAATTTTTCTGAAGGCAGGAACAAGGATATTATCAAGCAGATTACGGATATGATTGAAGCGGTAGATGGAGTAAGTCTGCTGGATGTTGACCCAGGACCCGATATGAACCGCACCGTCGTTACGTTTATCGGGACTCCGGAAGGAGTAAAAGAAGCGGCGTTTCAGGCAATTAAAAAAGCTTCCGAATTAATAGACATGTCAACGCACCACGGATCGCATCCCCGGATGGGCGCTACCGATGTCTGCCCGTTTGTTCCCGTGACAGGCGTTACCACTGACGAATGTATCGAATTCTCAAAAGAGGTCGCCCGGCGCGTGGGTGGAGAATTGGGCATTCCGGTATATCTATACGAGAAATCAGCCCAGAAACCGGAACGGGAGAACTTAGCTGTTATCCGGCAGGGCGAGTACGAAGCCCTGCCTGAAAAATTAAAAAAGCCCGAATGGAAACCGGATTTTGGACCGGCGGAGTTCAATGCGAAAGCAGGTGCAACCGTTATAGGTGTCAGGGAGTTTTTAATTGCGTATAACATCAATTTAAACACGCGTGAATTCAGGTATGCCACGGATATTGCGTTTGAACTGCGTGAAAAAGGGCGTTCAGTACGCCGCAGTAATTCGGATGATACATTTTATTTTAAAAATACGGATATATTAAAGTACGAAGCGGGTAGTTATCCATGCGGGAACTGTGATTTTATCGGTAAAACCATCAACGAAACCATCGGACATTGTAAAAAAGAGCATGGGTATGACCTTGTCGAATTGCTCAAATCACACGATATAGACCCCCGAGTACTCAAGGAGGGCGAGTCGGTCAAGAGACCCGGCAAATTTAAATACTGCAAAGCTATCGGCTGGATGGTGAAAGAGTATGACCGCGCTCAAATCTCGATAAACCTGACGAATTATAAAGAAACGTCCATGCATGATGTTCTGGAGGAAGCCCGCCGGTTAGCTGCAGAACGCGGTGTAGTAGTAACGGGCAGCGAGATAGTCGGCATG
>LJUD01000098.1 GCA_001304035.1 bacterium SM23_31
GTGTTTATTCGGTTTAGCTGCCGTATCCTTGTTTCCGCGCTTGATACCTTCAAGCATAAACCTTGCTTACAGCCTTACTATTTATAATGCCTCTTCGACCGGGCGGACGCTGACGGTTATGCTGGTTATTGCAATTATTGGTATGCCGTTAGTGATTGGTTATACCGTTTATATCTACAGAGTATTTAAAGGCAAAGTGGTTATTACAGATTCAAGTTATTAATTTTTAAAGCATTATTTATATTGACGCCTGTATCCGGCAGTTTAAGAGCCGGGAAAGAATGTGCTTTATAGGTACAGGAACCACGCCACCGTTATTATCGCTTGAAATCATTGTATATTTCAATTGTATGGTAGTCCTGCTTATCCTGTTTAGTGACTGTACTTTCGTATATTTTTATATATTTAAGGCAATATTCAGCATTCTTAAGTTGTACGAAATGTAAATATAATTCAGCATACTGATGTTCCTCTTCCGTCAATCTAAATTTTGAATATTGTTTTAAATTGATTAAGATACCGCAGTAAAGATTTATTAGTGAGATAATCAAGGTCTCAAAAATTTTATTAACAAATTAAAACAGTTGTACCTATTTTCCGTTTTGAAAATTATCACACCAAGCCCGCTGCTGCTTCGGTTGCTTTCTCTATTTCTTCCATCGTGTTGTATATATGCGTCGAAAGCCGTATACCCGGAAAATTTCCACCATGTACCGAACAAACAATACCATACGTCTCATAGAGTGTTGAACCGGCATCGCTCAAATCAATTTCCGGCGATGCAAACTTAACTATGCCTCCGCTCATTTCCCGGTTCTGCGGATTATAGAATTCAACGCCTGGTACTCTTTTGCTAATTCCATCTCTTAATGCTGCAGCTATCGAGAGAATCCTTGCTTCAATTCTATCCTTTCCGATAGCGTCCAAGAATTCAACCGTCTTACCAAAAGCGGCTATTCTCTCATTTGCCTGCTGTCCTAATGTTTCAAATTTTCTGGCGGTTCCGCTTCCGATAGCGCCCTCCCAGCCGACACCGACAATCGAAGGATACAAATCAGTAATATGCTCTTTCTTCACGTATAGAATCCCAGCTTCACGCGGACCCATCATCCATTTATGGGAACTACACGTGTAAAAATCGCACCCTATGTCGTGCATGTTCAAGTTCATCGCACCGATTGATTGAGCGCCATCAATAACAGTAATTATTCCGGCATCGCGTGCCATGGCACATAATTCATTTTCAGGCAGGCGGACACCGGTTATGTTGGAAATATCGGAAAATGCCAGCACTTTCGTCCGATTTGTTATAGCGTCACGAAACGGCTCGACAAGGTCTTCGGCAGTCTGCGGTTTAAGAGGAGTTCCCACCTTTTTTACCGTAAAACCATACCTCTCAGCACGTACGTCCCATGCAACGTTAAGCGTTGGGTGGTTCTGATCCCAGATTACCACTTCGTCACCTTTATTTAACGACAGACCGTTAATGACCATGTTGTTGCCTTCACTTGTGTTTCTTACAATGGCGACTTCCTCCGGGTCTGCACCGATGTACGCTGCAACAGCCTCCCTCGTCTGCTGTCGCAATGTGCTGAATTTTGAACGGTTTTGTGAAGATGCATCTCTGTCCACGTCGCGGGTCAATTCAAAAAGGATCTCCATAACGGGTACCGGGGACGGCGAAAGATTAGCGGCGTTCATCACGATTAATTTTTTATCAATAATGAACTGCTTTTTCACTTCTCTCCAGAATGCCTCGTCGCCAATATTTCCTGTGCTGAGAGCGCCTGCCGATTCTTTTAGAGCTTCAAATGAGTCACCTGCCTTGCCGCAGCTAATGTACGGCGCCGCAGCAATAACAGCCGTACCGCCCGCCAATCGTTTAATGAACGTGCGGCGCGAAGTATTACGGAAACTTTCAGCCTCCTTTTGGAGAATTGCATTGCATTTCGTTTGTTCAATCATAATTCTTCCCCTTAGTGTTATATTATATAGGTTCGTAATAAATATGTTAGCATGTAATGAATGGAAATTTCAGAATTAATACTGATACTCAAAATAGAAATATCAAGCAATACCGTTTCTGTTGGAGCATTGATATTATATTAAGTTTAATTCTATTTTACAACAAAATAGTTTTCAATTCTAAAAAAATTTTTATTCGGCGTAATTTATATGGAAATTGCCCTGTTATCCCGCGTGCTGTTGAATTATTTATAATTTCATAAAATCAAATTCCTGCAGCTATGATATTGCTGCGTTTCGGCACTCTGGAGATATAATGAGTGATTTTACAGTATCCCTGTTAAGATATTCTATAAACCGAATAATTCATGAACCATAAAAACCAAAGAACTAAACGTAATATATTGATACCGCTTAGCGGATTTTAAATGTTGTATTTATCTTCATAACATGCTGTTGTATTTTACCTTTATTGTCATTCCCAATCCTCAATGTCATTCCCAATCCTCAATGTCATTCCCACGAAAGTGGGAATCCAGTTGAATTTTTGTGGATTACTCCCGAGTACTCGGGGGAATGACATTGTTTTTAGCTTGTTTTTTTAGTTTTCCATTATTCACAAATTGAATTTATAAATAGATCGTGATAAACATAAAAATTGATTTTTAGTGAAAAATTTGCTACTATGGTTGCCAAAAACAAATAAAAGAAAACAGCAGCCCGCCGCAGGGAATAAGAACAAAAAGGCTGGATACGGTTATAATTTTTTCCGGAATCGATTCCGGAAAACCTTCTCGGGAGAAGCCCGCTTATGAAAACCAAACTTTTTATCGGTATTTTCATAAGCCTTATTTTCCTCGTCCTGGCTTTTCGGGACGTAGATTTTGCCGGTTTCTGGGAAACATTAAAAAACGCTCAATACCGCTATTTTCTCCTCGCTTCAGCTCTTTCGGTTATTGTTTTTGTATTTCGGGCTTACCGCTGGAAATTCCTTCTTATTTTACAAAAAGATATACCGTTTCTCCCTGTTTTTTCTGCAACAAGCATCGGATTTTTCGCTAATGCCGTACTCCCGTTCCGGGCGGGAGAATTATTGCGTGCTTATGTTATCGGCAGAAGCGAAGATATTTCAAAAAGCGCAGCACTTGCAACTATCCTCGTTGAACGCATTATCGACGTGCTCTCGCTATTATTTGTAGCGTTGTCAGCAATCGTCCTTTTACCGGTACCCGATACCGCTCACTATGAAACGATTAAGTATTTTGCTTTCGTCCTGTTTATTATAGAACTGATCGTGATTATATTCTGTTTTATACCGGTCGTTAAACGGGATTTTGCTGTTAAATTTACCGACAAAATCCTCAGGGTACTGCCGGAAAAAATTCAGAAACGGGCTAAAAATATAATAAATTCATTCCTTGACGGTTTGGAAATAATGAAAGCCGCAAAGCACTTCGTAAAACTAATTGTCTTCTCATTTGCTATCTGGTTTTTTGCTTTTCTGCAGGTTATCAGTATGTTAGTCGCAATTAATGTTAACATGGACTTATTTACTATGGTCGTTGCTTCGGTAGTTATTATGGTGCTTAACCGTTTTGCGTTAACGATACCGTCTGCGCCCGGCTCTGTCGGGACTTTTCATGCCGCTGCAAAAGAAGGGCTGGTAATATTTGCGGTCGACCCGAACACGGCTATCGGTTTTTCAGTTTTATTACATCTTTCTACGTATATCCCCCTCACTTTGACAGGTTTCTATTTTTTTATGCGCGAAAATGTAAAAATCTCCGCAGCACAAAAAGTATTCCGCAAGGAAATTGTCTGAACCGCAGATGTATATGATGTAATGATGATTATGATTCTACTAAGCGGGAAGTTATCATGGTAATCATTTAATCATCCCGAGTACTCGGGATCAGCGGTTCTGACAAAGTGTTGCAATTCATTATAAAACATCCACAACCGTAGAGACGCATGGCGATGCGTCTCCTTATTTGTGTTTAATTATTGACCATGATTATTTGATAAAATCATACTGTGCGGCTTGTATTTTTTCTCCTTCTAAGGTAATAAAATTCCTCAATAAATCCGCAGTCAGGCAGGAGTGAACCGGCAGAACCATGAGAACGTCTCCGACTTGAATCTTGTTAAATGTACCGCTGTCCGTTTTGATTATCCCGTGCTCCTGGGATAAAGTTTTAACATAGGTGTTTCTGATAAGACTGCCCCAGCCGTTTTTTTCTAAAAACGCCGCTCTTCCGAAAATTTTTCTCTCCTTTTTGTCAATAATAAAGTCTTTCGAGAGATGCACAGCGCCGCCGTAGATAACAATTTCATTCCGTTCTTCATGCTTTGCAACTACCGGACAGGCTGCGGCAAGCGCAATATCCTGTTCCGTGCACGAGCCAATCTCGAGCTGCATTATGTCGTAAAAAACGAAATTGCCCGGTCTGATTTCATCTACACCGGTGAACTCATCAACTACGCTGCAGCACGGAGTATCGCCTATCGATATTTCTATATCCTTAAAATCATGTAACCGCAGTTTGTCCCGTATTTCATTCAGCTTACCGACGGTTTCTTGATAAATTTTCTTTATACCGTGATTTGAACGCTGGTCATACGAATGCCCCGCATGGGTAAGAATGCCGCTGAGAATGAGGTTGGGCGCTTTTTCGATGTCCCGCACAACGTCCAGAATTTCTTTAAAATTGTCACAATCAATTCCCGTTCTATGATATCCGACGTCAATCTTGATCCAGATTCGTACATTTTTATCAACATTCCTGCGTAAAAAACCAACCGCTTCCCCTGATTCAGCGAGCAGGTTTAGTGAAATTTCATGCGCCAATTTATTAATCTTTCGTATCTGAAGGAAATTTACCGGAAATGCTATGGTAATATCCTTCCATCCATGTTCTGCGAAATAGCCTGCCATATCAACGGATGAAACGGTAATCGAATTGACATCAAATTCCTTAAACCAGTCGCTTATTGCTGCGGACTGATGGGTTTTAAAATGGGGTTTGAACCTGACGCCGCTCTTCCGGGCTTTATCCGCCATCTTTTTTATGTTATTATGCGCCCGCTCTTTATTTACTACAAGCGTCGGTTTTTCTATATGCAAAGCAAAATCAGCCGGTTTCATCTCATTCATCCGATTCTCCAAATTTATACAATAATTGCCGCGGCTACTGCTGTTTATAATATACCAATAAACATGATTAATAGTCAACATTTCTGTGGAATTTAAATGGAATTAGCGATAAACTAAAAATATATCTCGTCCCGGGTACCCGGGAGCGCCATAAAATGTTAACCTCTCCCTTAAGGGAGAGGTTAACATTGAGGGTGAAAAATTATTCCCGCATACTGCGGGGACAAATAACTAAATCTATACGCAAAGTTTAATAATTTAATTTTTAAAAACTTTTCAGCGTTTATCATAGTAAGTCTGCGTCAGAATTTTTCCAAAATTCAAATAATATTCCCGATGAACTGAATTTCCTTGATTTCTTTATTGCATTTAACTATTTTAATTTTTCAATTGACTGATATAAAAAATGGAGGAATAGTTCAATGAAGAAGCTTTTTTTGAAGACTTTGATCACCGGATTCACATTTACTGCAGGTAAATGCTTACCATTTTTGATTATGTTCATTTTCACGGTCTTCATATCGTTTTCGACGGCTGAAGCGCAGGAATTAGAAGAAACGTTGAATAACCTTTCTGAGATCGCCGGTAAAAGTTACGTTGCCCCACTTGTTACCGGGTTCGGTTCGAACTTAAACGGAGGGTGGTTTCATAAAGCGCCCGCTCCAAAAATCTTCGGGCTTGATCTTGAGCTCGGTGTTGTTGCAATGGGTACATTCTTATCGGACAAGGATAAGACATTTTCCACTTCCGGGCTCTTTCGATTTAACATGGAACAAGCGTCGATTTTAGCGGCAGATGTGCCCGAACCGGCAAAAACAACAGTAATTAATGCAATCATACAACAGGATTTTACTGTCGGCATTTCAGGACCGACGGTTATCGGCAGCGAAGATGAAAATGTAAAAGTTACATTCGACGGGGCAATGATAGAAGGGTATAATGTTCCCGCACAGGTTATAGAACTTACCGGCGTGACCGGAATTATGAAGGACCTTGAAATTTTGCCTCTTGTTGCCCCGCAGGCGAGCATAGGAACAATCTTCGGGACACAGCTTACGTTCAGGTATTTACCGGGTATCGAAATCGACGAGGAAATCGGAGAAATTAATTATTTCGGATTCGGCATCCAGCACAACCCGGAAATATGGCTTGGTATCCCGCTGCCGTTCAATATTGCTGCCGGATTTTTTACTCAAACGCTTGAAATTGGCGAGTATATCAAAGCAACGACTACATCTTTCGGTTTGAATGCAAGCAAAAAACTTGGACCCGGATTCCTGAATTTAACACCATACGCCGGATATATGTTCGAAAGTTCAAATCTGGAGTTCACATACGACTATAACATCGACACCCCGGCAGGTCCTTCAACACAGAGCATACGCTTTGATATGGACGGAAAAAACAAAAACAGAATGACGGTCGGCTTGTGTCTGAAACTCGGTATTTTTAATATCAACGCAGATTATAACATCGGGAAAGTAAATTCAGCTACTGCGGGAGTAATGATAGGATTTTAAATATTATGTACCTCAAACGAAAGGCTGACCATCACCGGTCAGCCTTTTTTTTATTTTCAGGATTTTACTGAAATTTTTGCGATAAAATTGGACAAAAAGTCATTTTTAAAATTTTCAGCTTCCGGCAAGCGTTATAAGGGCGCGCATGAGTTTGAAAACGGTAATGTAGTCATCGTGTGTATAGGTTACTTTTCTGGCTGAAACACGTTTGACACCGGGGATTAAAATCAGGTTATCGGTCATGTCGGAGCGCAGGAATTCCATCTCGAGCGTTACTGGGGGATCCAATTTATAAACCGGCATCCTCGAACGGTTCTCAATGCCGCGGCGAACGCCCTCTCTGATCATTTTACGCGCTTTTTCGAGTGAAACGTTTCGTGCTGCCTGCCTGCCGACACCCTCTTTCACAGCGGCGACTTCTATGTTTTTTCCGATAAGTTCATGCACCTGCTCCGTTACAGCCTTATCCCCGGCAACGAACACAACCGGAATGCCGTAATAACCGGCAATAGCGGCGTTCATACTTGCCTCGTTCATTATCTTGCCGTTCATAAACACATTGTAAATACGGGAACTTGACATTGTATGGTCGAGTACGGCGTTCATGGTGCCCATTCGTGCATGATAACCGATGAAGATTACCGCATCGTAGGTTTCATCGATTCCCTCCATCATACTCAACGCCTTCGGTGAGCCGGAGATAAGGTCAGCCTCAGGGTGAAGATTTTCGATTAAAATGTTTCGCATTCCTCCGTGGGAATCGTTGACAACAATTTCCGCTGCACCGGCGTCCAATGCTCCTAAAATTGCAGCATTTGCTTCCTCGGTCGTCCATTCCCGTGCTCGCCCGTAGTCGCTTCCGGTTGCCGATACATGGTCACTGTTTACAACTCCGCATATCCCCTCCATATCCACTGAGATAAATACTTTAAGATTCTGTTGGGCATTGAGAATTCCTCCCCCCATAAACAGCAGTACAATACATAAAAAAACAGCAGTACGTTTCATCATAGCCTCCTGAGATGTTTGGTTTGCATTTATTTTTTAAAGTGCCAAATAATCTCTCGCAAAGACGAAAAGCTCGCAAAGAAAATCAATTATATTTTATAATCAAAACTTTGCGTTCTTTGCCCCGAGTACTCGGGGAGAGAGATATAAAAAATTGATATTAGATTGGATAGTACAAGTATTGATGGTCAAAGTCAAAGATTTTCTTTAATTTTGTCGATCTCATCGTTGATTAATGCCAGTTGGACAAGCAGGACTTCAAGCTGTTCGTAATACCCTTCTTCTGTATATTGGTTTTTCTTGCTTTTCAAAGCGGAAATTTCCAGTTCAATACGTTCCTGTTCCAGCAAGAGCTTCACGATGGCGCTGTCTTTTGCCGAAGACATTGTTGCGGCGAAGACTGCCGCCCTGCGTTTCAGGTAGGTAGCAGCAGCAAGGTTTCCTTCGGCATTTGCTTCCAGTTCTTCGACTCGAAACGGCATTTTATCACCCGTATCCTCTAACAGGGAATGTTCGGTGGGAACGTGATTCTCTGCCTCGAACCACCGGGCTGTTTTTTCGGAAGCGTACTTGAAGACCTCTAACAGCGAAAGGTCCCCGTTTTTATCAAGGTCTGACTCGGGAGTGCTCAATGCTTCTACGAAATATTCCGGAAAACGGGTTTCATATCTTTGCGCATTGCTTCTTGTAGCGGTAATAATTATCCTGTTTTCAGCACTCATTGCCCCAATAAAGGAAAAACTCAACTCCGTGGTGTTTATAAAAACTACCCGGTTTGCATCGAACGTTCCTACCAATTCCGCAAAATCGGTATCCTTTAAATCCAGTCCCGGTATATTGAACTTGGAATTTTTCCCGTCATACGTACCATGCCCGAAAAGAATGATATACACATGGTCGTTTTTAGTCACTTTTTTTGACAGTGCGGCGAATTGTGCACGGATGTTTTCCGCCCGGGAAATATCCGTAACAAAATCTTCCTCTTCGGAACGGGACTCTGCGAGCACAATTACGTTTTGTTCGGGAAATTGAAAATTCTCGATCAAGGCTTTTCTGCTTTCGAGCAGGAATAGCTGGTATTTACTTGAATATTCCTCACTCCCACCCGAACCGCCGATAAGCAGTGCATAGCTCTGACCCACTTCCTGCGCCGGTGCTGTTCCGGCAGCCGGCAGAAAGAATAAGCTCAAACAAACGGCAAACAATATCTTTTTTTTATGTAAATTTAGGAATGCCATGATATATCACTTTTTTAAGGTAAACCTTTCCGCCGCCTGTAAATCCATTCGGCGGATAATAAGATAAGCGCAAGCAAGAACATCATCGGAATATCCCAGAGATATTCTTCTCGGAAAATGGAAGTGCTTGTTCTTCTTGTTTTCAGGTTCTCAGGGATCGCACTAATTTCTGTGGGTTCATAATAAACGCCGCCGTTCACATCAACTAAATTTTTAAGGAATTTCTTCTTGAGTGTAGCATTGAAGTACTCTTTCTTTGATGGGCGGCTGAGAAAACTTTTATAGTGTTTACCGAGAACTTCTCCATTATT
>LJUD01000099.1 GCA_001304035.1 bacterium SM23_31
CGACAATGTCTTCAGGGGCAAATCTGACTCCGGAACTTCTTGCCCGGTAAAGGTCTAAAACATTGTTTGGTATTATCGATACGTCGAGACCTTCGGCAAGTTCAAGTTGGGGGTCTCCCGGATGAAAGTTCGACAGTTGTTCAACAAGGTCGCCGCCCATCGCCTGTACCCGCCGTGCCAGAGATAACTCGCTGCCGACATTTCTATATAGACCGTTATGCCGGGATACAACCACCTCCGGTGTCCAATGCTCCGGTTTAATACCCAGAAACCGAAATTCGATAGGGAGGAGGCCGGGATTCTCATTTGTCAGGTCGATATAGGCGTTTATTCCTCTTACGAACGATGTTATTATTTCTTCGCCGTCGGGATGATAGTGATTTAATTCCTGTTTCATATCTGCCCGGAATTTGAACAATCTTGCACCAATATCGTTCCTGAGCGATTTTTCTCCTAAAATTTCTGCCATGGTACCCGTAGCCGTCCGCCGCCACATTTCTAATTGAAACAGCCTGTCACGCGCCACATTGTATCCCTGGGCAAAGAACAAATCGCTCTGATTCTGTGCGTATATATGGGATATTCCCCACAGGTCTTTGATTATTTCAACAGGCTGGGTTATCTCCTTGATTTCAAGTGTCTCCTGGGGCGGCTGGGCATGAGTTAGTGAAACGAATAGTAGAACAAATAATAGAGTAGTATGCCAGATGGATTTTTTAATGCGGTGTAAGTCCATTATAATTCTCCTCTATTTAAAAAATGAATATTTTTATTTCAGTAAAATATACTTATTAAATAGACAATTAAAAATGTATTCTATTCAAGGTTTTAACTGCTTGCGAGGCGGCTGAGATTGAACCTTTCATTTGTATTTTTAAATTTTTTCAAAAATTGCAATTTTTTTCTTGACAAATTGAAATATATTTCTTACCATAATACTACATTTATAGTATAGTTACTAACCAAAAGGGAGTCTGAAATGGCACGGTCAAAAATTAAGCAGAAAGATTATCTAACGCCTCTTGAATGGGAAGTGATGAATATTATCTGGAAACTGGGTGGGAAACCAACCGTGAGACAGGTACTTAATGAAGGGTACCCTAACAGGGAAAAAGCATACACTACGATTCAAACGGTAATGAATAACATTGTTATAAAGAGGTTTTTGAAAAGAAAAAAAACCGGATTAGTAAATTTCTATTCGCCTGCTGTAAAGCGTGAAGATATGATAGTAGGCGAAACAAACACACTTGTCAATAAGGCTTTTGGCGGCTCTTTTTTGGCGCTTGCCAATTATCTTATAGATTCTGATACGCTTTCACAGGACGAGATTGCAGATTTAAAACGGTTGATTAAACAAAAAGAAAAAGACCGGAAATAAAATCCAATGGTTGATTGGATAAATGAAATCAGTTCCGTATGGGCGGATTATGTTCTGCTCATGACGGTACAAAACTGTCTTTTTTTGGCAGGAATACTGTTACTGCTTTATGTGTTCCGTAATCGCGATATACGGCTTCTGCGGGGTATTGCACTTGTCGGACTTGTAAAATTGTTCATACCGCCGTTCATAGCGGTTTCCGGTTCATCCGTCGAAAGTATTACTTCATCTAATGTTGCTAACACATTGTACTCGCTGACGGTAACAGGTTTTGCAAGTGCCGATTACGATGCTGTACAGAACGTTTCGTTTACTCGACACTCTCTTTGTATGATCGGCTGGAGCCTGCTCGTATTGTTAATAATCGGATATGTAATTGTTAAGTTTCTGCGCCTCCGGGCAATAATAAAATATTCAAAACCGCTGAATTGCGATAAATATTTGCCCGCTGGAGCAAAGAAAAAAATTGCATTTTTCAAATCGAGAAGGATTCACAGCCCATTCGTAGTCGGATTTTTACAACATAAAATCATTTTCCCAAAGTCGTGGGATACATGGCCTTCAGACTGCAAAAAAGCTGTTATTGCACATGAAATTGCACATATCCGCCACTATGACCACTGGATCAACTTGTTCCAGATTCTCGCACAGGCAATTCACTTTTTCAATCCGGTTGTCTGGATACATAACAAGAAACTGCGGTTTTACAGCGACATGGCTTGTGATGATGCAGCGATAAGATCAATTAATCTGTCGCCTGTGAATTATTCGCAGTTCCTGGTAAACATTGCTGAAAATTATGCTCGACCGCACTATAAACACGCATCGATGCCTGCTTTTTTCAATTCGCACAAGCATCTAAAAAATCGCATCGCCTACCAATTATCAAAAAAGGAGGGATTAGTCATGAAAAAGATGCGGTTAGTACATAAAGCAATAGTCTGTGCAGTGGCGTTTGCAATCGTTCCATTTTCGTGGTACCTTACAAAAGACGTTATTACTGCACAACCTTCCGTTGTAAAAGAAGCGATTCAAAATAACATCTTCTATCCTGAAATAATGCAAAAAGCAGAGATTGACAAATCGAGTACTACTGAAGAAAATGACCTGAGCGGAAGAGATACAGTTAGAGTTTTCATTAATGCTTCCGGCGGTGTATCAATCAATGAAGAAAGTACTCCGGTTTCTTTGATTAAAGACAACATCCAGGAAATTCTCAAAAAAGATGAAAATACGGTTATATTTATATTTCCTGCTGATAAAACTGAATACGGCTTCCTCATCGATGTGCTTGACCGGATAAGACAGGCAGGTGCAAAACATATTACATTGGGTATGATTGATAACGTTATTAAAAGCAAGTATGACATAGTCGAATCTAAAACGGAAGAGATTCCGGCATTTTTGCCGGTTGAAGACCAGCCGCAAATTATCGGCGGATGGGATCTTTTGCTTAAACATGTTGTCTATCCTCCGATGGCTAAAATGGCAGGCGTCGAGGGTAAAGTTGTAATAAGTGTTCTTGTGAATGAGGAAGGTGAGCCTGTAGATTTTAAAGTTCTCCAGTCAAATCTGGGACAAAGCGGATGCAATGAAGCAGCGATTGATGCGATTAAGAAGGTGCGTTTTATACCAGCAAAACAGAGAGGAGTACCTGTAAAATTCTGGATGAATATCCCATTCAGGTTTCAAATTAAGTCTGATATTGTTATTGAAGAAGATATTCCCGCATTTTTACCGGTTGAAGACCAGCCGCAAATTATCGGCGGATTAGAGGCATTACTGAACCTTATTGAATATCCTGTGATGGCTAAAATGGCAGGCGTCGAGGGTAGAGTTGTAATAAGCGTTCTTGTGAATGAGGAAGGTGAGCCTGTAGATTTTAAAGTTCTCCAGTCAAATCTGGGACAAAGCGGATGCAACGAAGCGGCTATAGAGGCGATCAAGAAATTGCGTTTTATACCCGCAAAACAGAACGGTATTCCTGTAAAATTCTGGTACTCGATACCCATTAAGTTTCAAATAAAAAAAGAACAAATAATTCCTCCGCCCCCGCCTACGGTTAAAGAGGAAGATATTCCGGCGTTTTTACCGTTTGGTGAGGGCTGGAGGCCGGAAATTATCGGTGGAATGGACACATTAATGAGCCTTATTGAGTATCCTCCAAATGCTAAAGCGGCAGGTATTGAGGGAAAAGTAAAAATATATGTTTTAGTGGATGAAAAAGGTGAACCTACCGAATCTTATGTTCTCGAATCTAATGAAGAACTGGAAAAAAGCGGATGCAATAAAGCCGCTATTGAAGCAATTATGAAATTAAGGTTTAAACCGGCTCTGTCAAGAGGCAGACCAATTAAATTCTGGACACCAATAACAGTAGATTTTAAAATAAAAAAAGAAGAAATAATTCCTCCGCCTCCGGTTAAAGAAGAAATTCAGCTTGCATTGTACCGGCCTAACGACATAGTGGGAGAAATAATTCCTCCGCCTCCGGTTAAAGAAGAAATTCCGGAGTTTTTGCCTGTTGAAGGCATGCCGGGAATTATCGGTGGAATGGAGGAATTACTTAGAAATATTGTATATCCTGATGATGCTAAAAAAGCCGGCATCGAGGGGAAAGTAACCGTACGTGTACTTATAGATGAGAGCGGCGTTCCGCAGCAAACAGAAGTCTTACAGTCTGATGTTACGGAAAGCTGTAATAAAGCTGCGCAAGAAGCGATTATGAAATTAAGGTTTATACCAGCAAAAAGCAGAGGACGAGTTGTTAAATTCTGGTACACTATTCCTGTTAAGTTTCAAATAAAGCCGGACGAAGTAAAACAAGAAAACATTCAGGAAAAAATTATAGATCTTACTGATGCAAAACAACAGACAGCCATTTCAGTTAAACCCCGTTCGACTGTCGAAAAATGGCCTGAGTATCCCGATTCTGAAAAAAAGAAAGGACATCAGGGAATTATTAGTTTCAAGATCCGTGTCGATGTAAATGGCATCGTAACAAAGGTAGAATTACTGAGTAATGAAACGGGAAGCAAAGTATTAGAAGAATTGGCAAAAAATGCAGCCCTCCAGTGTAAATTCCTTCCGGCATTAGACAGTAACAATAAGCCTGTGGCGGTCTGGACAACGAAATCGTATGATTTTACAATAAAATGAGAGGAAATAAAACAAGAAATATTTTTGAAAAATATGCTTCTGATGTTTGCACCTTTTACATAAATTGTACCTCTAATCTTAAACATCTAACTATATCGCCATTCAAAGGGGGATTTCTTTGCATTTTAAAGTTTATGGGCTAAAGATTTTCTGTATACGTTACAGGAAAACAAAAATGCTCCATCATGCCAATTTTTACGAAATTTTATACGAGAAGACAAAATGAAGATAAAACGTACATTATTCATTTTTATCACCACAATTGCACTTTTATTTAATTGCGGCAAAAGTGATGAAACTTACACCATTGAAACTAAAGACGGGGTGAATTACGTGCACAACTATGGACCGCTGTGGGGCGATGAACAAAAGATTTCGATGGAGTTCGTTCGCCAGATTGGGGAGCTTGAGGGGAAAGATGAGAAATATTTGCTTTATAAACCATTGAAATTAATAAGAGATTCTTACGGAAATTTCTATATACTTGACTGGGGTAATTACCGAGTTCAGAAATACGATCCCGATGTTAAATATCTGGCTACATTCGGCAGAAAAGGTCAGGGGCCAGGAGAATTTCAAAGCCCCGGCACCATTCAATTAGACAGTAAGGACAATTTGTATGTGAGAGAGCAGAGGATTAAAGGGAATATTATAGTTTTTAATCAAGATAGACGTGAAATTCGCCGAATTACATTGGAAAATTCTTCTGCCTATGATTTTTTGGTTTTGCAGTCAGATAAAATAATTGCTCCTGTAGAATCAGATACGGCATTATTGGGAATATTCGATGCAGATGGTAAAATAAATAAACAATTTGTCGAAAGAAAATCTTACAGCAGAGACGCAGAAATAAAAACACAAGTTAGTATAAGTTTCCTATTAATTGCAAATAGGTTTGCTTCCGCATTAGATAAAAAGGATAATATATATTTGGTGTTTTGTATTCAAAACCGTATTGAGAAATATTCCAAGAACGGAGTACTCATTTTTAAATCAGACAGAAATCTCAACTATGGGGAATCAACAGAAGCAAGAATTGAGAAAAGAATGGTTAGTCTTTTTGTTCCGGGTGAGGAGCCCAGTGAGAAAGTTGAAATGGATATACCGGTATATAACATAATATATTCATTTTCCGGAATAGGAATTGATAATAAAGGGAGATTGTGGACCGCAACATACATGCATCAACCCGACCCGGATAAAGAAGAGGAATTGTCCGACTATATGCAGTTCGAAATTTTCGATTCTGATGGTATACTGCTATGTTATTTGCCGCTGCCCGAAAAATTCACTAAAAATTTTACGATTTACGATGACCGGATCTATTTTATTGACTCGGAAAATGAACACTGTGTCTATGAATATAAAATCATCGAGAAATAGAAAATACCAACTCCACCTGGCAATGTACTAAAAATAATGAAATTAAATTTTAACTTTGAATTATTGTCTCGGTACCGTTAGGGGTAAAATTATAATCCTGCCTTAAGAATTATTACACGCCTTTTGATTGTCCGAAATCACATTTTTATGTTTGTTTATGACTTCCCGCGTGAAAAATCTTGCATTTTTTTAAAGAAATGTATATACTGGAATTCTGAATTTCCCACTGATATCTATCCGGGAATATTACTTTTTATCATCATTTTTTTACCTTATATTAACTGATTGTGAACTGAATTACTCGATCATAACCGGCAAATACAATAAGACCGCTATTACAAAAATTGTTTCAAATCCTAAGCGGGATCACTGTAAAATCCCGGCTTGAAATACGTAAAATAAAATTTTGTAATTATATATAGCATAATAAGTTAATGATTATATTAAAACCGGTACTTTAAATCAATAGGAGACTCAATGCACCTTTGTATTTTTGAAGACCCGTTTTTTCGGAAGCTCCTGCCGCTTACCTGGACCAAACCTGTTTATCATCTAAGGTGCGGTGTTACACTTCTTGCGGATAAAATTACTGCCGAGTACCCCGATCTTTCTGTAGTATATCACTGCAGGGAATATCTCTCGGAAATTATGGAAGAAGAAGTCGATTCGCCGGTGAACGGGTTTGAAGAAGACAGTTACCTCATGATTAATGGACGCATCATTTGGGATAAGGATACAGCTCAGAAAATTGACACGAACCGGTCAGGATTTATATATTGTGCGGGAGATACCGAAGTTGCGGCGGTTTTGTCTGCAGAACATTCGCGTCTACTCAAAGACCATGCGGGAAAACCTATAACGCTTCGGAAACTCTTTCCGGCTCTGACCGTTGAACAGGTAGATGTTAAAGAAATTCAATATCCATGGGATTTAATCACCCGAAATGCAGAAGAAATCCAAAAGGATTTTGTGCGCCTCTATCCTAAACCTGAATTACATGACGCATCCTACCCCGGGGCTCACTTTTTGAACAAGAGTATGATTCATATCGGCAGGAATGCAAGTATAAAACCCGGTGTTGTCCTGGATGCGGAAAATGGCACAATTGTAATCGATGAAGGCGCCGAAATCATGGCAAATGCCGTTATCGAGGGCCCGGCATGTATCGGGAGGGATACACTTGTTAAAATAGGTGCAAAAATCTACGGCGGAACAAGTATCGGGGAAGTATGCAAGGTCGGCGGTGAAATTGAAAGCTCCATAATTCACTCGTTCAGCAATAAACAGCACGACGGTTTTCTCGGACATGCGTATATAGGGCAGTGGGTTAATCTCGGCGCAGGCACCAATAACAGCGATTTGAAGAACAATTATAGTACGATAAGAATAACAATCGACGGAGAAACAGTCGACACCGGTCTTTTATTCGTCGGACTTATAATGGGCGACCACAGCAAAACAGGTATTAATACCATGTTCAACACCGGTACTGCAGCAGGTGTCCATTCTAATATTTTTGGCGCCGGTTTCCCGCCGAAATATATCCCGTCGTTTTCGTGGGGGGGAAGCGGGGGATTGGTTGAGTATGAGTTCAATAAAGCAATTGACACGGCTCGAACGGTTATGGCACGAAGGAACCGGCAATTCACGGATGCAATGGAGCGTTTAACCGGAATTATATTTAAAGAAACAGCGGAAGAGCGTGCAGGTATAATCCGCTGAGACACTGAAATAATTTTTATTTAATAGAGACTGCTGCAAAATTTAAAATATGCAAGAACAGGCAGGAATGCCTGTTCCGCTAACAAAGATATAATCCCAATATAAACAATATCATATATACTTTTTTGTAAGTAGCACAGACATTCTTGTCTGTGAATGACAACATTATATTTAATTGAAATGGTGAATTATACAGCACTACCTGATAACAGGATATTATCCCGTTAAAAAAAATTGTCTTCATTTTTTAGTTTGTTTTTTAAAAAAAAATATTACATTAAACATTTAAAAGATGGTCAATTGACAAGTTTCGATGCCTGAACAATCAAAAATCAGACTTTCAAGAGTTGAGCGTATCTCACTAAAATCTTCACATTTTAAGGCGATTTACCCACCGACGGAGAAAATAAAAACTATCATTGTAAACAGTTTTCCTGCATTGGGGGAATTGGCAGCTTTGCGTTTTATCGAGTGGGTTCAGGCAAATCCCGGCGGCGTTATTGCCCTGCCGACAGGCAAAACGCCTGAATATTTCATCAAATGGGTAATCCATTTTCTAAAAACATGGGATACCGGCGAAACGCGTGTGGAGCTTGAAAAAGGCGGCATTGATCCGGGGAAACGTCCGGATTTAAAAACCCTTCATTTTGTGCAAATCGACGAGTTTTATCCTATTAATCCAGACCAGCATAACAGTTTTTATTACTATGTAAATCATTATTATATCGAGGGATTTGGTCTTGATCCGAAAAAAGCAATGCTGATAAACTGCGCCGAAGTCGGATTGGATGCCGGCGATACTCTTGAATCCCTCTGGCAGAATAATGTTGTTGATCTTAGTCTCAGGTACCGGCACGAGAAGAATTCCCTCGAATTAAAACAGAAAAGAGCGCTGGGGAAAATTGACCAATGGTGTCAGGAGTATGAAGAAAAAATACGTTCCATGGGCGGAATCGGTTTTTTTCTTGGAGGTATAGGACCGGACGGACATATCGGATTTAACATCCGCGGCTCCGACCATTTTTCTTCAACCCGCCTGACGGAGACCAATTACGAAACTCAGGCAGCCGCTGCACAGGACCTCGGGGGCATTGAAATCTCGCGGAAGAGAAAAGTCATCACCATCGGACTCGGAACATTAACCTATAATCGGGAATGTACCGCTGTCATCATTGCTGCAGGAGAAGCCAAGGCAAATATAGTTGCAGCAACAATTCAAAGCGAGCCGAATACTCTGTTTCCTGCAACGGCTTTACAGGCGCTGCCAAATGCTGCATTTTACTTGACTAAAGGTGCGGCATGCCGGCTGGAGGAACGTGAGATTACGCTTATAGCCCGTAAGAAAACAATCAGTAACGAAATGGTCGAAAAAATTATAATTGACCTTGCTATAAAAAAACAAAAAAGGATAATCGACCTTGATCAGGAAGGCTTTAACAGCGACAGGCAGGCAAAAGAAATAATAAAAAACCGCACCACGATGACCTCATGCTCGGCTGCCTTCCCTATATAGTCAGGCATGTCCGCAGCGCAACGAACACACACTATTTTATCACGCTGACCAGCGGATTCACAGCCGTAGCTAACCATTATATGCAGCGTATACTAACGCTTTTGAAGGAGTTTATAGATTCTCCCGATTGTGCGGCATTAATGGAAGAAAATTATTTTGATCCGGAGAATATTGATGCGCGGAACAGAGATGTCTGGCAGTACCTTGACGGTGTAGCGGCAAATGCAAACACCATGAAAAATGAAGGAACATCACGCAGGCTTTTGAGAAATCTGATAACGATTTATAAAGTACAGGACATTGACAGTATAAAATTGTGTATTATTGAACTGGAAGACTATTTTAAATCACAGTACCCCGGTAAAAAGGACAGGAATGATATACAGCAGCTTAAGGGAATGTGCCGGGAATGGGAAGCGGAGTGTCTCTGGGGCTATTTCGGATGGGACTGTTCATATATGCTGCATCAGAGGCTCGGATTCTATACCGGTGATATATTTATGGAAGAGCCGACCCTGGAACGGGATGTGACGCCTTTAGTGAAGGTAATGGAAAAAATCCAGCCCGATGTTATTACTGTGGCACTCGACCCGGAAGCGAGCGGTCCCGACACACACTACAAAGTTCTACAGGCACTGACTGAAGCGCTTAAGCGGTATGAAATAAAAACGGGAAGAACGGACATCAAAATATGGGGCTACAGGAACGTTTGGTCCCGGTTTCACCCTGCGGAAGCAGATATTTTTGTGCCGGTCTCACTCAATATGTTTTCTATAATGCAGAGCGCTTTTATGAGCACATTTATTTCACAGAAGGATGCATCTTTCCCAACTTATGAACATGACGGTCCTTTTTCGGAATTGGCGCAGAAGATTCAGGTTGAACAGTATCAGCAAATTAAGGTATGTATCGGACGCGCATGGTTTAACGAGCATCTCAGCCCGCTGATCCGGGCAACACGGGGCCTGGTGTTTTTGAAAGAACTTTCACTCGAAGAACTGTACCATCACAGCAGAAGATTGAGACAGGTGATCGAAAACAGATAAATTTTTACCGGTATATTATTAGTTCAGCAAGTTGTTTTTTCATATTTAAAAGACTTCAACTAAAACCCGAAAGCCGATGGTTGACAGCTAAAAGCTTTCTAATATTAAAACTTTCTGACAGGTAAAGTATAATTATGATTGACCGCAAACGTCTTATTGAAAATTTTCTTTCTCTTACGGTGATTGAAGGCGTCTCCCGCGAGGAGAGAGAAGCAATGGAAGAGGTAAAGAGGCGCTTGGATAGGCTGGGTATCAAGTATACTCAGGATAATGCGGGTGAAAACTTCGGCGGTTGCTGCGGAAATATCATTGCACACGTTCCCGCTTCCGGTGCAGGAGGAACGCCGTTTTTCATGTCGGCGCATGTTGATACGATCCAGTCCAGCAAAGGTTCTCCGCATATAAAAGACGGTGTAATTTATAGTGACGGGAATTCTGTACTTGGCGCAGATGACAGGGCGGGTGTTGCGCAGATATTGGAAGTTATTGAATCCGCACAGGAACAAAACCTCGAGCACCCGGATATTACACTGCTTTTTCTTGTTGCCGAAGAAATCGGGCTGTATGGTTCTAAATATATTGACTACAGTAAATTCGACTGTGCGTTTGGTTTTGTTTTTGATTCGTCAGCCGATTTAGGGAAAATAGTCTTCCAGGCGCCGACACAACTTTCATTCATTATTAACATTCATGGCAAAGCCGCACATGGAGCTATAGCGCCGGAACTGGGAATTCACGCCATTAAAATTGCTGCGGATGCGATTGCAAAAACCGACGTAGGACGGGTCGAGCCTGATTCGACTGTCAGCATAGGGATGATTCACGGCGGCACAAAAACTAATATTATACCCGACAGGGTCGAAATTAAAGGGGAAATCCGAAGCCTCAATGATGCCCGAATTCCTGAATACAGGAAAAAAATCATAAATACGTTCGAAGGAGCAGCGCAAAGATTTGGCGGTAAAGCCGAGTTTGAATGGAATGAAGCCTATAAAGGTTTCAAACTTAAGGAAGATCATCCATTGATCCGGTGGATTTCCCGGGCAATGAAAAATTGTAACATCGAACCGGAGTTGATACCATTTATCGGCGGCAGCGATGCAAACAATTTTAATGCAAACGGTATCCCGACCATAAATTTAGGCCAGGGATATAAGAAAAATCATTCAACTGAAGAATATATTGCCATTGATAATATCGCAGGATTAGCACAGGTCGGATATGAAGTCATAAAGCTGAGTTCCCAGTCGGCATGAAAACAATAAAAGCTGAGCAAAACAGCCGTGATTTTCATAACTTATCAAATTTATAAGGAGTTATAGAAATTATGCTTGAGAATACTCTAATGTCATATCTTCGCGGTACAATCTTCGTCGCCCTTATTCCGTTTTTTTGCATTTTTGTGCACTGTGCTGAAGAAAAGCCGCTTACACCTCTTGAATCGACTTCCGCAGAGAAGTTGACCACCTATGATGAGATGATTTCATTTCTGAACGAACTGCACCAGAGAACGCAAAATTTCACAATTGAAACGTTTGCTGCATCAGTTGAGGGCAGAAATATACCATTGTTGCGTTTTAGTGAATCCGGGTCGTCTGCTTCAGACCGGCGGGATAAATTAACGGTATTGATTTTCGCTCAACAGCATGGAAACGAACCTTCCGGTAAAGAGGCTGCAATTCAGCTTGCACGCGACATCGCAATGGGCGATTTTGTTGATTTTTTGCAAAACATAGACTTGCTGCTGTGCCAATGGCGCGGATTTAAACCGAAACCACCTGACATTGACCGAGCCGGAAGTGCTCGGGCTGCACGATGTGTTTCATAAGTATATGCCTGAGGTAACACTGGATGTACATGAATATGGTGTCCGGGATGCAGCCTGGATTGCGGCGGGATATCAAAAAAATTTCGGCGTGCAGATGGGAGCCGTTTCCAATCCGAATGTTTCGATGGAAATCCGTGGATATGCATGGAACAGGGTCTTACCGTATATAGAAACGGAACTCGAAATAATAAATATACGGTTCCGGCGGTATCTTGTCGTTGACGACCCGGCGAAGCGGTTCAGGTTCAGCACAACCGCTATCAACGACGGCAGGAACAGCATGGGAATCTATAGCACGTTTTCTTTTATTCAAGAGGGGCAAAATGGAATTACAATAACAGAAAATATTCATGAACGAACCCGCCGGCAGCTGGAATCAATAAAAGCATTTTTATCATACTTTGCCCAAAATGCCACCGAAGTGAAGCATATTGTTCAGGAAAAAAGGGAGGAATTAACGCAGGGTAAGGAGCAGTTGCGTGTCCATATCAATATGGATTATGTCAAGGACCCTGCAAACCCAACGGTTACCGTGCCGGTAATTCTCATAAAAAACGGTCAAGAAACCGAGAAAACTTTTAACAACTTCTATCCGCTTGTGGAGTCAACGGTTTCTGTGGTGCGTCCTCAGGGTTATGCAATACCACCGGAGCAAACTATGATAATTGATGTTTTGAAGAAACATCATATTGATGTACAGGTATCCGAAAAATCGGCACAGGGACTGTTAGAATTATATACAATTGATTCCGTTACACGAACCGGGATCGAGGATAAAGAAATGCTTTCTGTTGAAGTGTCGAAAAAAAGCAGCATTTCAAGGATCCCGGCAGGCTATCATATTGTGTGGTGCAGCCAGCTGCAGGCGGCGCAGCTTATAACAATGCTTGAACCCCACTCCATCTGGGGACTGGCTCAGCAGCCCGAATTTAAATCGCTGCTCAAAACCGCCTCTATTTACCCTGTTATCCGGATTATGAGAATCGTGGAAGATTGATGTGGCATATTTGGCAGGATATCCCGTTAAGCGGGGCTGTCTGTCCTATATAAATATACGTTGACGTTAAAGCATTGAATTATCCGACAGCTAATATTCCCCAATCAGTTTTGTTTGTTTATATCAACAGGAAAACATTCCCATGACAGAACATAAGAAAACTCCGACACTTTTTCAATCACTTATACCGATTATTTCTATTGCGCTCTTTCTCGGTATCGGATATGGTATTTTTCAGTTAAGGATAGAATTTTTATTGCTCGGCGCTGCTACGGTTACCGGTATTGTCGCACTTCGTCTTGGGTATACTTACAAGGAAATGGAGGACGGCATAATCCACAGCCTCTCGAAAGGCATGCCGGCTATGATGGTGGTAATTGTTGTAGGTATGCTCATCGGAACGTGGATGGCGAGCGGCGCAATTCCGATGATGATTTATTACGGTTTGAAAATAATTTCACCTTCGCTGTACCTGGTAACCGCATGTGTAGTCTGCAGTATTATTTCTGTAGTGACCGGCACTTCGTACGGGACTGCCGGCACCGTCGGTGTGGCGTTCATCGGTATTGCGAACGGCTTAAACATCCCGCTTCCACAGGCGGCGGGAGCTATCGTAGCGGGATCATATTTCGGAGACAAAATATCCCCGTTCTCAGATACAACAAATCTTGCACCTATTGCAGCAGGGAGTAATCTTTTCGACCATATAAAACACATGCTCTGGACAACCGTACCGGCATGGTTTTTAGGTCTTGTAATTTATTATTTTTTAGGGCACGGGGCGCAGGGCAGTGTTGAATCGGAACAGGTGAATGCTATAATGGAGGGAATTCGTAATACGTTTAAGTTCAATGTCATTCTGCTGATACCACCTGTAATTATTCTTTATGCGGCGATAACGAAAAAACCGACGATTCCCGGCATGTTTGTATCGTCATTTGCTGCGATGCTTATTGCCATATTTTACCAGGGCATGCCTGTAGCGGGCGAGTGGGGCGCCGTAGATTCCATGGTACACGGCTATAAGTCAACCACAGGGATAGAAATTATTGACGAGCTTCTTACAAAGGGCGGCATGCTGAACATGATGGACGTTACCCTGATAGCGTTTTGTGCCTTTGCGTTTGCCGGTATAGCGCAAAAGGCAGGTATGCTCGACGTTTTACTTGAACATCTTATGAAATTTGCAAGAACCACAGGAAGGCTAATTGCTTCGGTATCATCCTCGAGTATTGCAGTAGCATTGATGACGGGCAGTTCCTACCTGACACTGCTTATACCGGGAGAATTATTTGCCCCGGCGTTTAAGAAAATGAACCTTGCCGCAAAAAATCTTTCCCGCACTATTGAGGACTCCGGCACCGTCATTGTACCCCTTGTTCCGTGGAGTATAGCGGGTGTCTATTTTACCGGCACGCTCGGCGTACCCACCATACAATACTGGTACTGGGCATTCATGTGCTATTTCGGCGTATTCTTTGCAATCCTGTACGGCTTCACCGGCTTTGCGATTGCGCCGAAAATCCGCGATGATGAGACCATCCCGGGAAGTTGATTCTACAATCACATTTATATATAGCACATCGCATTTTTCCCACCTGCCTGACAAGAATAATATAAAAAAAAGAAAAAACGATTATTGATTTTTTTTGAAAATAAATGTTTTTTTGAAACTTTTTCAGTTTCTTGCCGTATATATGGTAGATATATAATGGTATGTTTTTATAAAAAGCAAGTATTTACATATCACTATTATTCTTTTAAATGTTTTAGTTGTACTTGGCAAACATATTTTTTCGACTTTAATAATTTTTTTCTGAACTTTTTACCCTGTTGAATTGTCTTATTTATAGTAATGTCCTATTATGGTAGTTGATGCTCACACTCCATTTGAAATTCTTTCTTCTTTTGCTGAACCGGAATAGCTGCTCGAAATACTCTGATTGATTAGGCATTGCTTTGGTTTGATAAGATTTAAAGCAGTCGAACTTATTAGTATTTTTTAAATTCGCAAGTTAACTGAAGCTTTATATATACACCATTCCACATTTGAAATAAAGATTGGGTAAGATATGCAATCCGAGTTTTCCTTATTAAAAGAAGTAATTAACCGTAAAGTTTTACGGTTCGCGCTGCTGTCGATAGCAGGCATGATAATAATCATATTCGCCGTGATGTATTTCTTTAAAGAGCCTCCGCCCGAGCCTGAGTTATATACTATAACAAAGCAGGATCTTGAAATAACGTTTATTGAATCGGGAAAGATTCAACCTGTAAGGAGTAAGGAAATTGCAGTACAAAGTCTTACATCCGGTTTGATAATATTGTCGCGTGAGGAGACGCAAATAGTATACTTAATACCCGAAGGCACATTTGCACAGCCGGGTGATACCCTGGTAAAACTCGACGTTTCAAATTTATTGACTCAACGCGAAACTTTAGTTGAAGAGCTCAATACTGAGGTCCAAAGCTATGAAGATTTACTTGAGAACCAGAAATTGGAGGAACGGAAGGATGAACGAAAACTGGATAACATTAATTATGAGCTGGAATCAAAAAGATTAGAGGTGCAGCTTGCGGAATATAGCTCGGACAATACCCAAAAGCAGAAACAATTACAGCTTGAAATTGCTCTGCTCGATTCTATAGACAAAGTTACGGAAATTGCAGGACAAAGAGTTGAAAGAAAGTTAAAGCTCTATCAGGCAGAACTTCGTGTGACAAATGCCGAGAAAAAATTAAGTGCATTGGATGATCAAATTGCTTCATTTACGATAATCGCAGAAAATCCGGCTCTTGTTGTTTATGCCCAAAATTATGATACCGGTCAAAAATATGAAGTAGGAGACAAATTAGATTATTTATTCTATCCCTTATTACAATTACCAGACCTTTCATCAATTTACGCTATCCTGCATGTTAATGATATTGACCGTTCGAAGGCCTGGATAGGGCAGGAGGGCAGGCTCAGGCTGGAGGCGTATCCGGATACGGTATTCACGGGCAAAGTAAATGATCTTACAATTTCTTCTTCAAGTACACCGGATATTTTTATGCCGGTCAGTCAAAATACAAATGTAAAGACTTTCACGGTGCGTTTTCTGCTTGACGGCACGGACAAACGCATGAGACCGGGAATGAAAGCATCGGTGGAGCTTATAGTAGAACGATTAGAAGACGTTCTTGCCGTTCCATTGACCTCTGTATTTGAGTATGGTGCTAAGCCGTGTGTGTACGTTGCAGATGGAGATGAACTGCGGCTCAGGGAGGTTGAATTAGGCAAAAGAAACTCGGTAATGGTGGTTATTGAAAACGGGCTCGAAGAAGGCGATAAAATCCTTAAACAGCCGCTGAACTATGCCGGTGCAAAACTTGGAGAATATGAAGAGTTACGCCGTCGTGAAGAGGGAATCGCGATACTGGATGAGCATTTTAAAGCGATTGAGGAGCTTGGTATTCAATACGATTATGATAAATTCAGGGAAGAGGAAGAAAAAAAAGCAAAACAAGCCGCATCGCCCGATACTACGAAAAAACTTAGAATTATAAAATATTAATGATTTTTAAAAATATTTAATTAGTCTGTATATCGGTGTAAATGTACAATGGATAACAAATCACGTTTTCATAGCGGCGCCCGTATAAAATATTTTATAGTTGGGGCGGTAGTTGTAACGCTTGGTTTGATTTTTTATTTTGGCAGTGAAAGTACAACCTTAGAAGTGGAGACATTTGAAGCTCAAAAGGGAGAATTTGTCGTCGATGTAGTAGTCTCAGGAGAAATTAAAGCACACAATCCTGTGAGTATCAAATTCTCCAGAATAACGGGTTTATCAACATATATGAAAATAGTAAAGTTAGTTCCTGAAGATGAATTTGTCGAAAAGGGTGATTTTCTTGTTCAAGTTGACGGGTCCGATTTAGAAGACAGGATTTCCAATTACGAATTAACTTTAACCACAAAATACCAGGAACTCGAAGTGTTGTTGGCGCAGCAAAGAACAGATTCGGTTCGCAGAGAAAACCAACTGAAGACGATTCAACTGAATTTAGAACTCAATAAGGCAACATTTTTAAAATCCAAATTTGAACAGGAAAATAAAAGACGGGAAATGGAAATTAGTATGCAATTGGCAGAATTAAGGCTTTTGGATAAAATAGATGAAATTGAAAGTAAAAAATTAGAAAATATAGCAAAACTCAATACTATATATGATGAGGTAAGGCGGTATGAAAAATACGTCTCTGATTATACTAAACGCCTTGAAGAAACAATTATTTATGCCCCGGTATCCGGTATGGTTGTCTACAAGGAAGCGCGCTTAAGGACAGATACAGGTGCCGCATCGACAAAAGAAAAAATCAGATTAGGAGTATCTGTTTATTACCGTGAACCACTCATGGAGCTGACTGATCTATCAGAAATGCTTGTTGAAACAGCAGTAAATGAGATCGAAGTCGGGAAAATTAAACGTGAAAATGAAGTAATAATTAAGATTGATAAAAATAAAAAAGTTTACTACGGCACCATTTCTCGCATAGCTACTATAGCTGAAAAAGTATATATTGATCCGACAAATCGCGAAAAATTTAGAAATTTGTATACCATAGAGATTTTAGTTAAAAACACGGAAGAAAACACGGAAAATAATGGTCGACTCAAGCCGGGAATGTCGGCTACTTGCAGAATAATCACCGACAGGGTACCGGATGCTGTATACGTTCCCATTCAATCGGTTTTTGAAGTGGAAAATGAGACGTATGTTTATGTAAAAGATGGCGAAACGTACGAAAAAACTCCCGTTGTTATCGGAATTAAGAATAATGACTATGTAGTAGTAGAAGAAGGTCTTGAACCCGGTCAGCTTGTTACATTCCGTGATCCGTACAAGAAATTGCAGGATGTCGGAAAAAAGTCTGAAGTGCCAATAACAAATCAAGCTGTAAATATTAAGTAGTTGAAGTAAAAAGATATTTTATGACCCGAATTATTAAGCTGTATAATTCATAAACTTTTTAGAAATAATGTATTTTGAAATGTTTACGATAAAGTTGGACAAATTGTTCTTTGAAATAAGTTATGGTTAATATTTATCTCCGGTTCGGTTAATGGTAGTGATTTTTGCTTGATTT
>LJUD01000100.1 GCA_001304035.1 bacterium SM23_31
TAAATGTCAGAGCGATTTTCCAGCCGGCGGAAGAAAAAATCCAGGGCGGCGCGCTTGCCGTAATTCAGGATAAAGGGCTTGAAAATCCAAAGGTAGAGGCGATTTTCGGACTGCATGTCGAGCCTTTTTTACCGACAGGATGTATCGCCGTAAAATCCGGTCCTGTGATGGCATCAACCGCACAGTTTACAATTCGTGTCATCGGTAAAGGAGGGCATGCAGCGAAACCGTTTGAATGCACAAACCCGATATCGGTAGCCGCTCAAATCGTAACTTCCCTTCAGGCAATAACCGGCGGAATGATAGATCCGTTGAAGCCGGGAGTATTAAGCGTTACAACAATTAATGCCGGCACAATATTTAACGTTATTCCTGAGGAAGCAGCCATACAGGGTTCGGTGCGCTCTCTCGATGAATCAACTGCCGGCGCATTTCCGGAAAAAATCGAAAATATTGTCAAGGGCATCGTTTCCGCATACGGGGCTGACTATACGTTCGAATACAACCGCGGCACGGGAGTCCTGGTAAATGATGAAGCTATGACAAAACACGTTCAAGATGTTGGCAGAAAACTTCTCGGCGACGGCGCTGTACATGATTATGTCGGCACGTTCGGGGGTGAGGACTTTGCCGAGTATCTCCTGCACGTGCCGGGATGTTTCTTTCGGCTCGGCTGCGCGCAGGAAGGTATTGAACAGGAATCACTGCATCATCCGAAATTCAATCCCGATGAACGCGCTCTTATTTACGGTTCTGCAGTGCTTGCAGGCATAATAGCCGGGTTCGGGTAAAACGCATGAACCATATAAAACCGCAAAGACTTGTGAAGTTGCCGGTTATCGGTTTTCAGATGTCAGCCTTTAGCTAAAAGCTAATAGCTTTATTTCTTTTTTGCGGCTTTGCGGAATGTAATCCATTAATTTAAATTCACAATGGGCAAAAAAATGATACTACTGCTCTCGACGAAGTGGTGGATACCTATAATTATCTGCCTTTTCGGTACGTTTAACTGCCAGCAAAAGATTCCCGCTTTTGACGGTGAGCGTGCATTTTCATACCTGACGGCGCAAACGGATTTCGGACCGCGGAATCCCGGGTCGGAAGGGCATCAAAAATGCCTGGATTATCTTATTGCGGAATTTTTAAAAACAGCCGACTCCGTGAAGAAGCAGCCGTTTACATTCACCGATGATTTTATAGATTCCACGTACGAATTGACAAATGTTATTGCGTCGTTCAATTTAAATCCGCCCGGCGCACGCCGAATATTGCTTACGGCTCACTGGGATACACGGCCTTTTGCAGACCAGGACCCCTATCCCGAAAACCGGTCAACTCCTATACTCGGAGCGAATGACGGGGCATCGGGAGTTGCGGTTCTGCTGGAAATTGCCGCCGTACTCAAGATACACCCTCCCCCGGTCGGTGTTGACATTATTCTCTTTGACGGGGAAGATTATGGGGATTCAAAAGTAAACGACCTGGATTACTTCTTCCTCGGTTCCAGGTATTTTACTGAGACTATGGGTGAATACCGCCCCGAATATGCCATCTTATTAGACATGGTCGGAGCGAAAGAGGCACAGTTCTATATTGAAGGATATTCATACGATTACGCCCCGGTGTATGTCCGGCGCATCTGGGACAAAGCAAAGGGGCTTGGATTTTCTTCTTTCGTGAGTGAAATCGGACCCCGTATAAATGATGACCACTGGATAATGAACCAGGCTGGTATTCCGTCGGTTGACATTATTGATATTAACGAATTTGACTTTAATTATCCGCACTGGCATACAATTGAAGACACGCCCGATAAATGCAGCCCCGAAACCTTAGCACTGGTCGGCACTTTAGTACTCAACGTAATTTACGATTACTGAATTGTTCATAAATTTTTCCGGAATCAGCTTTCATTTTTCCTCAAACAACCGCAGAAGCACCGACTTCTCAACGGTCTTTTTGGCGATGTTGTCCGTTACTTTGAGGGTCAGTTGATAGGGTCCGGGCTTTGTAAGGTTGTGGTCGAGGCGCAGGAATGAGGATTCGTCCCTGTCTATGCCGCGTCTGGTAAATATCGTGGTAACGCCAAGTTCCTGCTTCTCGTTTACAATCAACCTTCTGATATAATCGATAACGGAATACTCTTCTTCTCCAATGTATTGTATCGAATATTCGACCGTGTAATCGGTGTTTCCGGGTATATCATTCATAAAAAGGTTATAAATTTCATAGTATATGTATATCGGTTGGTTAGCACGGTAGAACCGGGGCGGGTTTAAATTTCATAGTATATGTATATCGGTTGGTTAGCACGGTAGAACCGGGGCGGGTTCGGTGTTATAATTAGATTTTCTCTTGTAACAGCGCCCAACGAATCAAGCATTTTAATATTAAATGCAGTCTGAATATCGCTTATTTGCAGGGTCTCATAGCCGTATTCTTCTACATTCACCGTGTCCCGGTAGGTCCCTACATTATCGGAATACCTGTCCTGTATTTCAACGGCGAAATAATACGAATCAGGCTCAACATGATTTATTAATTGGTCAACTGTGAAAGCATCTGATGATGTATCTATTCCCGTAACTTTAAACTGCAAATCTTTATACTGCACATCCTCCAGAGTACGCTTCCAGTTCCGGTCATGCAAAAATACACCGACCTCGTAGTTACCGTAATAATACTCGCCTTCTTCCTCGAACTTAACCTTATTAAACGGCACGCCGTAATAGACTTCCATTCGTGTTCTGCCTTTTTCACCTCTGAACAGCCCCTTCGGTTCGTAATCGTAGTATTCGGGGTATTTCTCTTCTTCATCCTGCGCGATTTCGTTTAAATTCATGCCGTTCCAGACACTCAATTTGTAATTATAGTCGGGTGATCCAAAACCTTTGGAAAATACAAATGCAAAATCATCGTAGTGCCAGAAGTCAAATGAAAGACCGAATGTATCGAGCATTTTTGCAGCACCTATGTTTCCTCTGTTTACACTTTCTAAAAGTCCATGTAATGAAGTAGTAACAAGCATTGCATCATTTTTTGCTTTTACACGATTTTTAGGAGGCCCGTATTTTATCAGAATTTTTCCCTGTTCTGTTTTCCATCCTTCTATCCCGTTGTTCGGATTGGAGAACAACAGGTTTGCCTCAGCCACCCGGCAGTAGTGCTCCATTTCACGTTCATTATATGGCGTTAAATATAGGGGATCACGATGGTAGAAGAATCCTGAGGTATCGCTTTCAAAACTATGAAATTCTTTTTGTGCAATTGCGCCGGCTTTTAAATAGCCGATATTTGTAAAAAGAGCGAGTTCTTCATCCGGCATCAGCGATTTTGCCTTATCAAAATGCCGGTATGCCTGACTATAATCTTTTAACCGTAAATACCCAAGACCGAGAAATAAATGACCGTCCTTGTCATCAGGATAATGCTCAATCAAGCCCTTAAAAATTTCTATAAATTTATCAAGGTGTGACCTGTCATCCCTGTAACCGTCAAAAAGTGTTCCTGTTTCATAGGCAGACAGGTATTTTACTTTTGTATAATAAATTTTGCCTATCCGGTAATAAGCTTCACGGTCATAAGGCTGGTTTTCCAAAACCTTTTTTCAGAATCGACAATGGTTCAGTATAAAGAGGGAGATAATAGGTATCATAATAGCGGGCTAAATTTTCATCATAAAAATAATCTTCATCTTCCAACGGACTTAAATCAACCCTGAATTTGTTCTTTTCCACTTCTTTTGCATAAAACCGTGCCATACCTGCAAGTGCTTCAAGATTGTCCGGATTAATTTCAAGCACCCGTTCCCAGGTTGTTTTTGATTCAGAAAACATTAGCCTGTCTTCATAGATGAGAGCAAGGGCGCTTAAATATTTTACATCATCATCACCGTATTTTTTTGCTGCAAGGATAGCATCTTCCGCGCGTTTCAATGCTGCTGGCGTTTTTTTCAATACTCCTGTGCCGTCTGGGCGTGGAGCGATGAAAATACCGGTATTCCAAGCAGAGACACTGCTAAAAAAAACCGAACAAGGAAACTCATTAGTCACCCCTCTAAATTTATGAGCAAATGGATTTTGAATAATTATATGAACAGACAGGAATGTCTGTTCTACTATAAAACGTTAAATTGTTATAATTAATATGCAATTCCTCCCATAATTAGGACTCAGATTGTCCGGTAGAATATCCCGCTAAGCGGGACTGTCTGTTCATTCCTGTCTGCCCAGTTTTTCTGGGGTATGTTCATTACATTTCCTCAAACAGGCGCAGTAACACCGACTTCTCAACGGTCTTTTGGGCGATGTTGTCCGTTACTTTGAGCGTAAGCTGATATGGTCCCGGCTTTGTCAGGTTGTGGTCGAGGCGCAGGAATGAGCATTCATCCCTGTCTATGCCGTGCCTGGTGAATATCGTGGTAACGCCAAGTTCCTGCTTCTCGTTTACTATCAACCTTCTGATATAATCTACAACCGAATATTTGTCTTCTCCAATGTATTGTATTGAATATTCGACCGTGTAGCCGGTGATACCGGGAATATCATTCAATAACAGGTTATAAATTTCGTAATATATATAGATCGGCTGACTTGCACGGTAAAACCGGGGCGGATTCGGAGTTATTTCGAGATTGGCCCTGGAAACGGCACCTGTTGAATCACGCATTTGAATGTTTAATGCGAGTTGAATATCGCTGATTTGAAGAGAATCGTAACCGTATTTCCCGGCTGTTAAAGAGTCCCGGTAGGTTCCCACATTATCCGAATACCAGTCTGTCATCTCCATTGCGAAATGATACCATCCCGGATCAAGCTGGTACTCAAACATGTCAACGGCAAGGTCGTCTGAAGATGTGTCTATTTCGGTAACGTTAAACTCCATGTCTTTATCCTGAATGTCATATACAACTCTGTTCCAGTCGGGGTCATGCATAAAAACACCTGTTTTGTAGCTGCCGTAGTAATATTCTTCTTCTTTGCTGAAACACAGTTTGTTTAACGGAACGCCGTAATATACTTCTACACGTGTTTTTTCATCATCACCTCGAAAGGTTGCATAATCGTATGCAAAATCGATAAACATTCCCTTCGGCTTGTACTTGTAAATTTCCGGAAACTCTTTTTCCTCTTCCCTGAGAATTTCATTAAAATTAAAACTGCCCCAAATACCAAACCTGTATGGATTCTCGGTTTGGCCCCACGGTTTTTCAAATACCAACGAAATATCGTCATAATACCAGAAATCGTACGAATTAAAAAGCGCTTCCGCCTGAATTTCATCAAGAGAGAAGCTTTTATTATGCTGCATACGGCTTTCAGGAACACCGTATTTTATTAACGTCTTACCCTGCTCTGTCTGCCAGCCCTCGATATTTTTGCGCGGTACGGAAAAACGCATGTTCGCTTCAGCTACACGGGAGTAATGTTCCAATTCACGCTCGTTATATGGTGTCAGGTACAGCGGGTCGCGTTTGTTCCAGAATTCTGATTTGTTTTTTTCATCATTACTTAGTCCCGTCGCATCAACTCCTCCAGCTTTTAAATATCCGACATACTCAAAAACCGCTCTCTCCTCGTCAGACATCAAACTTTTTGCGATTTCAAAGTGCTCATAGGCTTTTTCATATTCCTGCAGGCGGTGATACCCAAGGCCAAGAAGCAGGTACCCGTTTTTATCATCAGGGTATTTTTCGACAAGTTCAGTAAATAAATCGATAAATTCGTCGAGGCTGCTGTAATCCTGTCTATAACCGGTTGCCACATCAACCGAAAAGCAATCAAAAACAAAATTTACTTTATCTAAAAGGAGCATTCCATTTCTGTAAAGGGCATCACGATTAACAGGATCTATTGCAAGAATCGTATCGTTATATGCACGGGACATATTTTCATCGACTCCGACAAAGTCTATCCATCTAATCGGGGGCATAATCTCTTGTAATTTTTTTAATGCAAGATCTGCAATCGTAAAATTGCTGCCTTTATACTTTTGTCCATATTTCACAAAATTCTTATCGTAAAATAATAAATAATCTCCAATTGTTGGTTCAACTCTGTACTTATATCTATCGATTTCCTCTTCGTGATACCGTGCAAATGCATCGTATGCTTCAATGTTTTTAGGGTCTTTCTTGAGCACCCGCCTCCACGTTGATCTCGATTGGGAACCCATATATCTTTCTTCTGATAACCGTGCAAGAGTTTCAAGGTATTTTTGGTATTGTTCATCATCATTCCGGCTGCTTTTCATTGCCAGCAGAATCGCATCCTCTGCCCTTTTTCTTGAAGCTGGAGTATTCCTGGATTGATACAGAAGCGCCATTTCATAATATGCTTCTGCAAAATTGCGGTCTTTTACTGTTGCTTTCTGGAAGGCTTTTATCGCTTCGTCTATCTGGTTCTGTTTCTTGAGCTCAATGCCCTGGTTGTAATACTCCTGTGCAGTCTGGGCATGGAGTGAAACAGAATAGAATAAGGATAGCAGAATAAATATCGAGATAAACCGGGGAATAGACATTTTACCCCTCCCGAAAACATTAAATAATGGTAAATACTATTAATAAAAAGAGGATATACTCATTTCCTTTCGAATAGCTGGAGTATTACTAATTTTTCAACAGTGCTGCCGGAAATATTGTCGGTAATTTTAACCTGCAGTTCATAAGGACCCGGTTTTTTTATGCTGTGATCGAAGCGGATAAACTGGGATTCATTCGGTTTTGAGCCGCGGGCAGTAAACTTAGAGGCAACACCCTGGTCTTGTTTTTCATTCACTACTAATTTGCGAACGAAATCCACAATCCATGGGCGGTCTTTTTCGAGCAAACGAAGTTTATATTCAACTGTGTAGTCGCTGTTCCCGGGAATATCATCGAGAAGCAGGTTATATATTTCATAGTAAATGTATATAGGCTGCTCTAACAAATATGCGCGGTGCGGATTTGGTGTAATAAAGAGATTTTCCCTGGTGATCGGCGCATCAGGTGTGCGTAAATAAATATCCAGTGTCGGCAGGATGTCGCTCATCTGGAGACGCTCATAGCCGTACCGCTCAACGTTTAACGTGTCCCTGAAAGTGCCTTCGTTATCCGAAAGCTGGTCCTGCATCTCGAAGGCAAGATTGTAAGTACCCGGCTGCACCATGTAGATGAACCGGTCAATGGTAATGTTATCGGACAACGTATCTTTTTCCGTCGCTTTGAGTTGAACGTCTTTTATCTGAATGTCGGTGAGGACCCTTGCCCAGTTTTCGTCATGCAGAAACACTCCTGAGCGGTATTTCCCTACCCAGGCGCTGTCCTCTTTATTAAAGTGCAGCTTGTTGGTGGGAATTCCGTAATACAATTCTATTTTTGTTTTTCCTTCTTCACCGCGGAATCCCGCAACATCGAAGGCAAAATCTATAAATTGCCCTTTCGGTTCGTATTTATAAAATTCGGGATATTTTTTTTCGACCTCTCTGGCAATTTTCACAAAATCCAACCTGTTGTACCTGCTTAATTTGTATCTGTTGTAGTAGTCGGCATACTGCGTTTCAAATGCGAATGTAAAATCAGGGTAATACCAGAAGTTATATTTTAGATTACTTACGCCTAAAATTGCTTTCGTAAGGACTGTTGCCCGGTCGGTAAAAACCCTGCTTCCTCCCGGTGATAAATCGACCAATATTTTTTGTTTTTCAGGCGGGCCGTATTTTATAAGAAATTTTCCCTGTTCCGTGTTCCATCCCTCTATGTCGAGTCGGGTCACGGAAAAGCGAAGATTTGCCTCGGCAACACGGCAGTAATGCTCCATTTCACGTTCATTATAGGAAGTCAGATAGAGCGGGTCCCGTATATACCAGAATCCGGAGGTATCGCTTTCGGAGTTTTCGATTTCCTTTTCTTTTAGCCCCCCGACTTTCAGGTATCCGACATTTGAAAAAACATCGAGTTCTTCTTTCGGCATCAAGTGCTTGGCTGCTTCAAACTGCCCGTACGCCTTTTCATATTCCTTTGTCCGAAAATAAGCCAGACCGAGGAATAAATGGCCATCCTTGTCATCGGGGTAATTATTAACAAGATGCTCGAACATTTCGGCAAATTTTTTCAGGCTGTCGTTATCAAAATAAAGCAGTCCCTGACGGTACATCGCATCCCTGTCATCAGGATTCAATTCGAGGACAAGGAAGTTGTAAGCCGTGGCTGTTGAATCATCTTTTGCGGTAAATTCATCCCATGTGATTTCGTTCAATTGATTATTTATTACCTCTAAATCTATTACACGCAGTGTCGAACCGGAATACTTTCTTGCATATTCCACTAAATTTTTATCCCATAATTTCGGGAATAATACAGCAATACCACCGCTCTGCAGAGCTTCCTCAAGACTGAAATACCGTGTATCCAGCATAAAGACATTTTCAGAAAGGTTTAAATATTGTTCTATGTCGTAACTGACCCTGTATCTGTTTTCTGCAGCTTCCCGCGCATACCAACTGGCTAATTCGGCAAGCACAAGCGGGCTGTTCGGGTCTAATTCGAGGGCACGATCAAACATCGTTTTGGCATTCACGAACATCGTTCGGTCTATGTACACTTCCCCAAGTGTAATTTTGTATTTTACATTTTCCGGTTCAATCCGCATGGCATCTATGAGGGTGTCCGTTGCCCTTTTTAAAGCGGCGGGAGTCTTTTTCAATTTGTAAAGAAGCGCCTTCTGGAGATACGCTTCGCCAAATTTTCTGTCTCGGCCTATTGCTTTATCGAATGCCTTGATAGCCTCGTCGATTTTGCCGCTGTTCTTTAATTCTATGCCCTGCTGATAATATTCCTGGGCGCTCTGGGCATGCAGAAATGACGGGAACACTATCAATACCGCAATTATTATTAACAACGATGATTTTATCATATCCGGCTCTTAATAAAGTCCATTATTTAAATAGCGAATATTTATAACCTGCTTTTTGAAAAAACCATCTTTCATAGATGTAATATAAATATTTTAAACCAATAATCAAGAACATTTATTCCTTTGCAAGAGCAGGTTTGCACAAAGTAATTCCTTCGGAATAAACTGCTCCAAATATTTCGTCCAGACACATGGTTCAAGTTATCCCAAAGAGATCACTATATGACAAACTTGAACCTGCAGGGATACATATTTTATACAAATAAACGGGGATATTTATTCCATAATTTAATTTAAATTTTTCTATGGCTTCCGTCACAGAACGGTTTTTTTGCGGTCTTTTTACACCCGCAGAATGCATATTTCTTCTTTTCGGTTACAGTTACCTCAACCGGAGTGAGGTCTGTTACCTTATGTGAACCGTCGCAAAACGGCTGGTTTTTTGACCGGCCGCAGGAACACCAATAATACGTACCTTTTTCTATTTCAAGAATATACGGTGCTTTTTGAACCACAATTGGTTCCGCCATGGCATAAACTCCGTTTATAATATATACATTTTATTTAGGTAAAAAGTTGCATAATTTTTAGCTGTTACCTGTCAGTCTTTAATTTTACTTTATAACTTTGCAATTTGTATTTTTCGTTGTTTTATTTTTTATTAAACCGTCGATAAATATATCCGTCAACAGGGTATCGACGCCTTTTGTTTTTAAAAATGCCAACTGTTCGTGAAGGAATACGTACAGCAGGCTTCTGAGTGCATGTGTAATGCCGGCTGCATCGCCCGGGCGAACGACTCCCGTTTTCTGGCAATCGGTAATAAACTTCTCTAAAAGAGAAGACTTCCCGGTCAGCATGTCTTTGCCATTTTGCCTGGAATCCTCCAGACAATACACTACCGGGAAATCCCCGAACGTAAATATCATATTCAGGAAATTGTTCTTCAAAACGGTTTTAAATAACCGCCGGAATGTCTCTGCAACGTCTGGCTTTCGAGTAATATCCGTGTGGGAAAGAAGTTTGTTAAGCTTTATGTATACTTCAGCCTTTTCCTTGTCAAAAAGCGCCCGGAAAATATCTTTTTTTGACGCATAAATCCGTTTCAGAGCACGCATGGGCAAGCCTGCGTCTGCAGCAATCTCAGAAATGTACGTTCGGGTGTATTCTTTTTTACGGAATTTCTCAAAAGCAATTTTAAGAATAACTTTCTGCCTGTTTTGTGATGAAGAAGCCATTTTTATCAAGCGTAAATTCAAAAATTAAAATTGAAAAAACTCTATATTTATGTATAGCTTTCAAAAAACCGTTTAATACTCGACTTATTGGGGAAAATGCCCGGAGTCGTATCACAGTAAGTCAGGTATTCTTCGCCGAATCGAGGGATAAGTTCCAATTTCTCCTCTAAAGCAGCATAAGAGACGAGTCCGATTATCCAGAGGAGTGTAGTCCAGGCAAGTGCTTCAGACCAATAATAAAGATCAAATCCTATCAGGAGCAATAAACTGAAAAACACCTGCGGGTGTCTGATAAGGGCATACGTTCTTTTTATGTATAACGATTCTGAAACTAAACCATGTGACTTAATTGTAACGATCCAATCCATTAAACACATTGCCCAGCCGGCACAGGAAATTATTAGCACAAGTGCGCCAAAAAATGTAACAATGCCCGGCGGCGTACCCTGTGAGTTATGGATAATCGTTCCCCAACCGTAGCCTATACAGAGTACAGAAAAAACAATAACAAATATGATTATTATTTTCGGAATGTGAAATTTGAAACAGAAGGGATACATATTCAGGAGCATAAATCCAATATAAGAAATTAGGATTCCCATGAATAGATTTTCCGGCTTTGGGACCGCTATCATTGATCCAATAAGGATCAAAGTGGAAAAAAGAAGATATCGTTTCATACTTATAACACGGCAAAGATTACGTGTAAATGTGCATTTGGTGAGAATTGTCAATATATTTTTCGTGCAGCATTTTTTTTATCAATATAAAATCATACAAACATCATACGGATTTTTTATTGTATTTTCAATATAATTTTTACAAAAATAGTAAGAAAAATATTCAACATAGTTATCGACTTTCTGTTTTTTTTTATTTTAACTTGATTTTTTAAAAATGGTTTTTTATATTCATTTTTAATGATTATAGATAATGTTATGTAGTAAAAATAAACTAATATTATATGAATTAAATCGTTGATCAGTTGCTTTTCAGATGCCTACTGTACGGTTCACCTTCCTGTTGTTTGTTGCACAATTTGTTTTGTTTTACGATTTAGTTTAGAAATGTTTTTATTAATAGTTGTTCATATAGAATTGATAATATGAATATGTTTAATAAAGAATGTTTCTCTGAGGGAATAGGGGTGGGGTGTAAAAAAAATTCTATAGGTACTATTAAATATTTAATAGCAAAGCCATGGCTTTGCTATTAATATGACATATTTTAGGAGGGGAATATGTATAGAAAAAGTGCTTTACTTTTAATAATTATTGTTTTATTATTTGTTGTAACTATATGTAAGAAAGACAATCCGGCAGAACCACCGGTAAAAAACACTATTTTTATTACGGTTGGTTCGGGTACATCACCAAGATATTCCTGGTTAGATGTAAATGGTAAGGTTACAAGAATATACCGTCTGACTGTGTATGAAAAAACAAATCTCGGTGACCATATATGGGGGATACAAACTGCCGGAGGGGAGTTTGATGGAATTTCTTCCCCCGTAACCCATGGTACAATTCCGAGCGGAGCTGAAAAATACGGTATCCGGGATGTAACAGTATTACCGGATGGATTCACATACCGCGTTATGGTTCAAAAAATGAACGGAGAACAGGGGTGGAAGGATTTTTCACGTTAATCTTATTTTGCTTCCCGGTTCTGCTTATGTATATGTTAATGTAGAAGATATTAACAAAATATATTAAATATGTTGCGTTAAATTATTAAAGGAGGAAGTAGTATATTTGGTTGTCTGAACTGATATTTGAAGACAGGTTAAGGATTTTTAACAGCTTTTTTAAATACTTATGGCATAAGCCATCCCCTGACACAACCGCCCACATAGTGGCTACTTCGTAGCGCTTTGTGGTGAGGATTGGTATAATATTTTTGGGAGGTCAGTATGCATAAAAGAAGCGCTTTACTTGTGATGGTAATTGTTCTGTCAATGTTCTTTCTGACTACATGCAAAAAAGACAACCCGGCAGAAGCTCCGGTAAAAAACACTATTGAGGTTACTGTTGGCGACGGGTTATCGCCGAAGTATTCATGGAAATTAATTGACGGCGGAAGCAGGACCAACATTTTCCGGCTGGCGGTATACAAGATAGACGATCTGCATGACTGTATATGGGGAGTACAAACTCCGACAACAGGTAGTGCATGGGAAGGCCAAACCTTTTTTTATGATGGACTTACTTCTCCATTAACCCATGGCACAGTTCCGTCTGGTGCTGAAAAATATGGTATACGGGACATATATCCTTTGCCGGAGGGGCATACGTACCGTGTGGTTGTACAAAAGATAAACGGGGAGCAGGGAGTCAAAGAATTTTCACGTTAACCTTATTTTGCTTATATACAAATCAAGAAATTAAATTATCTGTTTCGCTGCATAAAAGAGGAAGTAATATATTTGGTTGTCTGAACTGATATTTGAAGACAGGTAAGGGTTTATAACGGCTTTTTTAAATACTTATGGCAAAAGCCATCCCCCGGCACAGCCGCCCACATAGTGGCTACTTCGTAGCTCTTCGTGGTTGGGATGGTATAACATTCACGGGAGGGCAATGTGTATAAAAAAAGCGCTTTACTTGTAATGGTACTTGTTCTGTCAGTGTTCTTTCTGACTACCTGCAAGAAAGACAATCCGGCAGAACCGGAGGTAAAAAACACTATTGAGGTTACTGTT
>LJUD01000101.1 GCA_001304035.1 bacterium SM23_31
AATGAAAGATATAAATACGAAGTTATTATACCGGCAATCCCGCCTTTTATCATCTTAAAGATATAATATTGATTACATCGATGACCATTAAGGAGTATTCTAACCGGAAGATTGATGGAAACTTGCTACAGCCTGGTCAGCGGTTTCGTAGGTCTCGAAAAGATTCGTAATTTGCGTAATCATTAACAGGCTTTTTACTTTTTCCGTAACGGCGGATAATTTGAGAACACCATTTTTATCGGTAATAAGACGGCGGGACTCAATTATTGAGCCCAAACCGGTACTGCTCATCCAATTTACGTTAGCCAGGTCGATTACTATATTTTTAACACCATCTCTTAAAAGGCTTTCCACCTTTTTAGTAATCTGCCTGGTTTCATTACCGCCCATTAATTTCCCGCTTATCTCCAAAACCGCCACATTTCCGTGAATCTTCTCTTTTATCGCCATTTGATTTCCTCTCAGAATAGTAACAGCAAATCCGAAGCTTGTGGGATATCATTATCTAAAAAATGAATTTTAAAATATACTATTTCCATTCTATTGTCAAGGAATTTCTATACCCTGAATTTTGTGAAATATGCTGATCTTCCGTCATTTTTTTATACGTGATACTTTCTTTTATGTAATCCTCGCCCAATAAAAGTATTAATTCAACTAAGACGGCAGATAAAACGCAATCCAGCTGAACCCAAAATTGAAATCTTCTTCGATCTGGCGCGCCGTCCGTTCCTCTCCTTCCGGCACATGTTTGGTTATCTGTCGCGTTTCTTCGAGAAATTTACGTGTTCTTTTGATAAATTCACCTTTATAAAAAGAATCGAGAATTTCCTGGAATAGTTGTTTCATTTCTGGGGTAGTGCGTTCACCTGTGATTATTTTCATAATAATTTCGCTCTTTATCTCCGTGTTGTCGTATCCACTTAGAACATACGCAACGCTAACTAAACCTGCATATTCGTATCGCGGGTAGACATTAAACACAGCCTCCGAGTCTTTGCCTTCATCAGGCGGATGCTGATCCGCCTCTGTTGGAAAAGCATACGGCAGAAAACTAAAAACAACATACCATAATTCTATTCGCTCTTGTAATGAAAAGGAGAAATCCGGCAGCCGGATCATTTCCGCAATTATCGGCGTCAACATTTTATTTCGCAATTGGGATTTTTGTTCTTCAAATTCTTTCTTGTGAATAACCTGTTTGCGAATCAAAGCGTAAATTACTTCCAAATCGATGCCGTATTTCTTAAGATTCCCCCCATATTTTTTGGTAAGTTGTATCAAAGGGTGAGATTCGGAATGATAATCGACCGTTTTTCTTCGAGCCGGTAAATCTTTTTGCGGCACTTTTGTTTCGGATTGTACGCGGCGGCTTAAGATTTTGAGATCCAGCACCGCATTACATGAAGGACATCGGCCTTTTTCCTTAGTATAATTAGATGGAATGCGGACTAACTTCCCGCATTCGGGACAGCGAACATTCCCTGACATTGATTACTCCAAATTACACAATTACTTATAAATTATTTCGACATTGCTTGTTTTATCTTCCCCGCCTATAAAATCGCCGATTCGCTCAATTTCCATGCATAATTTATCTTCTGTTCCTGCACTAATTTTCTGAAAAAGGTTAATAGCGAGATTAATGGATGATTTGCTGTCTTTAAAGCTCCAGATTCCGATAATTTTTCCGTTGACCATAACAGCAGGATTAGATTCGCCAAAGCCTGAGAATATAGAATCATAGTAATCTTGATTTACATGAACATCTCTCCGGCGGTATCCTGTCAAAAGCGGGTCGTTCCTCCCCAGAAGATGACAGCTTTCCCCGGGATTTATGTTTTTAGAAGTAAGTTCCGGAATTTCTTTTTTCAGGACATAGTATATCTTTTTACTGTTTACAATTTCAACTTTTCTTATATCATTTGCAAGAGATACAAGAATTCGTTGAATGCGGCTTATTGTCAAACCGCACCACCAGGCTACATCCTCCTCTTGAACCGGGCCGTAATTTTTTATATAGTTAAGCACCAGTTCCATGCCGGCAGTGTCATAATCCATAGAAAAGCGGTGGTGTTCGTGTAATTTATCAAATGAACAATACCGTCTTTTTTTTGTGTTCCAGATTTCAACTCCGGGAATTACCTGCCACCGGTCCAAAAGTGTATTGAAAACCGGTTCAAAGTTTGTACCGGTGATACGGCGTTTACCGTAGTCGATTTTTATTGTCCTCATATCCTGGGGCACTACAGCCTTTTCTAATTGAGGTTGGGTTTTTTCGCTGTAGGCTATTGCTTTCAGTATTTGCCGTGCAATATTTGTATACTCGGATTCCTGTATTTTCCATAATTTTAGATTTTCTTTTATTTTATACTCTCTCTGACGAAACGTTGCGGAAAAGAACAATTCGAAAAATTCACGAGGCACAATATAAAACACTCTCCTCATGCCGCGAAACCTGCCCGCATTTCCTGATTTATACAAGTATTCTTCAAATACGTGCTTGGAAAAATGACGCATCCTATTGTAAAGCGCAATGTATACGTCTTGAATGTTAGATGCATTAAGCGCAACGAAATGACGGATGATATCGTGAACATTTGGTCCTTTTCTTTCAGAAAGTAGAAAGCTTTTCCACAATCTGTACATACGGAGCTGGTCTTGAAAAATAGAAACATTCATCGATAATTTACGGGTAAAAATATGTGATATATTAAAAGGACATATTAACCTGAGAATGTTAAAAATTTATTTCCGGATTCTGTTTGGCTCAGCGGGATTCGATAGCCGGTTCATCTAAACGTTACACTCTGCCCTGAAGCTATTACAAAGTAACCTCTTCGTAGCAAAACAAAAATAAAAATCGGTATTAGTTTATTTATCAAGTTAAAGATTATATGTAATTTTTTTAAATTTTGCTTGACAACACCTTGATATAATATTAATTTATATCATAGTACCATTATAAAAAGGCATAAAATGCCTGAAATTGGCACAGAGATAAACCTTTTACGCAGTTTAGTATTTATCCGAAAATCCAGCAACCGGATTATCGAAAAGACCGGAACTCGAGTGCGTAAAACAAAAGGTAATCTCAAACTTACTGCCATAGACACCGAACTTACCCCGCGCAGAATCAGATTTAACACGTACAACCGCTTTCTAAACGTCCAAAAAAATAAAAATCCTCAGGACAGGTTCATCGATATGTTTGTATGACCCCGAATTTAAGGGATAACAAACACTCATAATTACAGAGAATAAATATACTATTTATTTTTTCCGGATTCAATGCTTTTCCGGTTTACTTTCTCTCTGCTTTTCCCACATCCATATATAAAAATATCCCATAAAGGCGTTTCACAGCAGCTTTTTCCGAGCAAAGAGCATCAGGAATAAAAGAACATCAGGAATAAGCGATTTTATTCTTGTTAGAAATTTTGTATTTATTATAATTTGGCAAAAAATTTACGGTATATAAACAAATATTTTAGATATTTAATACGTAGAAATTACCGTTCTGCCCAATCCAAAAGTTTTGGATTTGTGGTCATGGTTTTAAATCATTGAACCAAATATCCAATTCTCCGTAGGGGCGAACCCGTGTGTTCGCCCATTTTATGCGCCCTGACGGTTTTCCTTATATCAGGGCAGACACACGGGTCTTTAATTGTATCAGGGCAGACACACGGGTCTGCCCCTACAGGATTGTTGTTATTTCGTGTTTTTATACACATGCACACCCTTTTATTAGCAAGATTGCGCCGGGAGAATCTTTTTTCAAATGGTTCACATCCATTGTTTTTGAACCGTAAATATAATGGTTGGTAGTCATGATTTTAAATCATTTAATAATACATCCAGTTGTATAATAATGTTATAATAAAAATACAGAAGTTTTGTTCTTGTATTAAAATTTAGACTATGCCGTTTTACAAGAAACTTTTTGCTATTCACTCCCGGGCCGCAGTCACTTCCCATATTCCAAATACACTGTAATAGAAAAGTGGTTAAAGCAATAAAATATTGGTTAATATTAACCACGCAATTTATTATACACGGCGTTCCGCAGTCACCTGGAAAAAATGTAAATTATTGACATTAAAGAAGATGTAACCATATTTTATTAGCTGGCACGGGTATTGCTTTTAATCAAGGCGTTGACAAAAGGCAATCAATTATTCAAATAATTTAAGGAGGGATAAAAAATGGGTCAGCAACAATTATTATTGATTGTGTTAGGAGTGATAATTGTCGGTATTGCCGTAGCAATAGGAATTAATATTTTTAACGAAAGTGCAGCACAGGCAAATTTTGATGCGGTAATGTCGGACTTACTCCGCATTGCGTCTAATTCTCAACAGTGGTATATGAAGCCGAGTTCACTTGGCGGCGGTGGACGCACGTTTGCATCGATTTCTATGGCAAACATAAACACCAGTCCAAGTAATACTAACGGTGATTACTCTTTTTCGAATATCACTGACGACAGTTTTGATATTACCGGCATCGGCAGGGAGGATGGCGATAAAGATGGAACACTCATAACCGTTACCATTACCGTTTATCCGGATTCTATTTCGTCAACACCTGCTATTACGAGCCGGTAGACCGTTATAGGACAAGGCAGGCTTCCTTTGAAGGGAAGCCTGCCGATTTTTACAACAGATTTATATAATATGAAACATTGATTAACATAAGACATAAAAATGGCAAACTTTAGATATATAGGAATAAAAGACAACGGGCGCATCGTTAGAGGAATAGTAAATGCCTCGGATAAAAAATCCGCCCGGAAACTTGTTTATATGCTGGAGATTAAGCAGTCGTTCCGGGTTCAGAAGATCCAGCCCGAAAAGACATTTGTATACAAGGCACAAAAAGGTAATGACAAACCTGTTACCGGTGAGCAGTCGTCATATGAACGCTCTGAAGTTGAAGCTGCTCTGCGCAAGCTAGGGTATATAGTTCATTATGTAAAAAGAAGATTTATACCTTTTAAACTCAGGCCTTCGTACAAGGACGTTGTTGTTTTCATCAGAATTTGTGCCGATTTGCTCAGAAACAATCTTCCTTATGATGAAATATTACAGCTTTTAAGCAACGATATTGAAAATAAATCGTTAAAACGTTCTTTGCGTGAAATCAGCGCCGACTTAAAGGATGGGAAGGATGGGAAAGAGGTATTTGACAAGCACACAAAAATATTCGGCAGGTTTCCGGCATACATGCTGGGTGTTGCTTCTACAAGCGGCGACATGACGGCTGTCTATGAGAGCACTGCCCGGTTTTTAGAGCGTAATGAGGAATTTAAAAAGAATTTACGCCAGGCTCTGGTTATGCCGGCGGTGGTAATGTTCTTTATGATAGGGGCGGTTATCTTTTACATTGCGCACATATTCCCGAAAACGGCTGAATTATTCACCAAATTTAATATTGAATTACCGCCCATGACACGTGCAACTATGATGATGAGCGAATTCTTACAGAACAATTTCTTACTCATATCACTGAGTATGTGCGTAGCTGTCATCACGGCAATTTATTTTGCCCGGAGTCCACGGGGGCGGTTTTTAATTGATAAGTACATTATAAAGTTCCCGTATATCGGGAGTCTGATGCACAAAACAAGTATCGAAATATTCGCACGCATATTCCATGCCCTGTACAGCGAATCGGGCGACAATATATCGGTTATAAGGATTGCGGCGGAAGCCTGCCGTAACAAATACATGGAATATCAAATAATTAATGTGGCAATTCCACATATGCTCAAGGAAGGCGGAGGATTGGTAGAATCACTTGAACGAACAGGTGTATTCACCAGAACAGCTCTTTCACGGCTGCGGTCGGGGTCCGAAGCCGGGGCATTAAAATCCGCAACACTGCAGCTGGCAAATTATTACGAAAGCGAGACAACTTATAGAATGAAGGGATTTATCGACTGGGTCAATATTTCTGTTTCACTGGTTATTGTGCTGGTTGTTATCGGGTTAACCATAGTATCATCGGAGACAGCCGTAGTAAGCCCTAAAATGCCGGGTCTAAACTATTAGGATATACAATATAAATTATAGGATTAAAACCATGGACAAGAGAGATCCACTAAATTTCCGCAACAGTAAAGAGTGTGAAGAGCTTAGTATTTATTGGATTTCGGCAGCTTTGCGATTTGGCTGCGATAGCACCACGTTATCACAAGGGGACTGCTCCGCAAGAGGGCGTGAAAATAAAACTAAGAATGAATATTTTCGTTCTTTGCCCCGAAAAAACCGTTTCGCAGCAGCTTTGCATGACTAATCAAAGTGAGTTCATTATGGAGCTTCAATTAAAAAATGAACCATTCGGGCATCGTCTCGGCGACCGCCTTATACAAAAAGGGATAGTACCCCGAAGCATTATCATGCAAGCCCTCGAGGTGCAAAAATCTGCGCCGCAAGCAATCAGGCGCAAGCTGGGAGAAATACTTGTTCAAGATTTTAACATAGAGCAACACTTAATTTATCGCGAAATTGCGGATATGTATGCTTTTCGTGAAATAGACTTAAGTAACGGCGTGCTGCAGGATGATATTATAAGATCAATTAAACGGTTCTACACTATACTTACTCCGGAATTGCAGGCAAGTATTAGAAAGTATGCTATACTCCCTTATGAATCGAATTCTTTAAAAGGGAATTTCATAAAAATTGCGGCTGCAGACCCGACGCACTCTGAGATAAACATTATAGCAACGGCTCTGGGATTTGTCCGGTTTGAAATTCAATATTGCCGACTCGAAACACTCGAAGAAATCATAGAGCGGATTCTCCCCACTCCTAATGCATTCCTCAAAGATTATGAAAATACCGAAGAACAAGATTCTCTGGAATGCAATACCGGAGAAATTGATGAAGTTGAGCTTGACACGGAAATTCACCGAAGCAAGCTCACAAATCTAATAGAGGGATGCTTTTTAGAAGCTGTGCACCGGGGGGCAAGCGATATTCATTTTGTTCCGAGAACGGGTAATCAGGTTGAAATCTATTTCAGGATCGACGGGAAACTTATATCCTGGCACACACAAAAAGGAACAAAAGCGGAGGCGATTGCTGCTGTTTTAAAAGACCGCTCAAAAAATGTTAACCGGTTTGAACGTGATTCTGCCCAGGATGGTTTTTATCAGCGGGAAATCGATGGAGCTATCATCCGCTTCCGTGTCTCGATCCTGCCGATTGTAGGTGTTGAATATGAACGCAAGATGGAAAGCATCGTAGTCCGTATTCTCGATGACCGGAAAGTCATTACAGACCTTTCAGAGCTTGGATTTTTAGAGCAGGCAAAACGTGATTTTAATGAAGGAATCAATAAAGCACAAGGGATAGTCATATTAACCGGTCCAACCGGCAGCGGTAAAAGCACCACGCTTTTAGCGGCGCTGAATAATGTCATGAAGCCCGAGTTCAATGTCCTCACTGTAGAAGAACCGGTCGAGTACCTCATTTACGGGGCGCGCCAGCTCAAGATCAATCCAAAAATGGACTTCGATCAGGCTATACGGTCAATCCTGCGTCATGATCCGGACATCGTTATGGTCGGAGAAATGCGTGACAGAATAACGGCGGAAATCGCCTTCAAACTGGCTAATACCGGGCATCTTACGCTTACGACGCTTCATACAAATGATGCCGTAAGTGTGATTTCCCGCCTTTATAAAATGGGAATCGAACCGTTTTTAATCGCACACGCCGTGAATATTGTTGTGGCTCAGAGACTTGTCCGGAAGCTATGTCAAAACTGTAAAACCGATGATGAATCTATAGATCCGGAAGCGCCTCTGGCAATCGGATTCACAAACGAGGAAATTCAAAATATAACATTTTATAAACCGGTTGGCTGTAGAAAGTGTCATCAGGGTTTTTCAGGACGCATGGCGATTCATGAGGCGCTTTTGTTTACCAGGGAAATCAGAAAGACAATTCTTGAGATGTCTGAAATGATTGACGAAGACCGTATCAAAAATATTGCCCTGCAAAACGGTATGATGACGCTGCGGGCTTCCGGACGTGAACGTATTAAAGCCGGGGATACGACATGCGCTGAGGTGGCATTTGTTACGGCTGAGGATAAATAACTGTATTTATAGGCAGGATAGTAAACAAAATAGAAATGGTTTCAATAATTATAAGGCTGTGAAATGAATACCGGGGAAATAATATTAGTAATCGGAGCACTTATACTATTCTCTGTTACGGCGATTTTTCTGAATCAGGCGATCCTCGACGGCGACCGGACCGTTACAGAAAGCCGGTTGACAAACGGTGCTACTGCAGTGGCTTTAAGTTATATCGAAAATGCAAAACGTCTTTCTTTCGATGAAGCTGTAATTGCCGATCCGGATCTCAACAATCCCGGGATGTTGACACTCCCGGCAAATCTGGGACCCGAATCCGGCGAATCTCCCGCTGATTTCGATGACATTGATGATTTTCGACAATACACAGATTCGGTTAAAACGAATATTGTAACCTATAATGTTGCTATCACTGTTGCTTATATAGATACAAATACTATGAGTGTATCCGAACATAACCAGACATATTATAAACAGATGCGTGTCTTTGTACATACGCCCTTTATACCGGACACGATAAAATTAGCACATATTTTCACTTTCTGGGAATAAACAAACATGAATTCTTTACTCGAAATATTAGGGGCTTCGGTAATAGGAAGTTTGTTGATATTGGCTTTAATAACTTCGCTTTTTACTGCATCGGATACAAACTTTTTATTAGGACGGGACCTTGCCGTGCAGAAATCAACAGCCATTGTTGCAGATATTATTGATATGGATTTAGGCAAATGCGGACTGGGTTTAGAAGATTCAACAAACGCCATAGTTACTGCCGACTCGACACAATTATTATTTTTATCCGATATAGACGGAAACGGTACTGTCGATTCGGTTTATTACTATATGCAGGCGGGAACGGACATGGATGGAAATGCAATCACGGTATTAAAACGCCGTGCCAGCACAGAAGCCGGCGAAGGAGCATCATTCGGCTT
>LJUD01000102.1 GCA_001304035.1 bacterium SM23_31
TAAGCCTGATACTCGTAGAAAGGTCTGACAACTTGCGGCTGTTTGGCCGTGCGGCAAAATTATAGTAAGTGCTCATGGAAATATTCAGCAGGTCAAATTTATTCTCCGTTTCTCCGGTGAGAGTTTTTACCTGGACAAGGTTCTGGAGGCTCATGCTCAGTGATTTGGATTTCCCCCGGCTGGTTCCCCCGAACATCGCATTACTAAATCTATCATACTCAATTTCCTTCCCGGAGGTATCACTGTATGCTGCATAATAACCAAAAGCGGGACCGGAGAAATCGGGGCGGTAGGAAAAGCTCAGCGATGGAGTCAGAACATGTCTTATTGACTTCAGACTCCCGATATTCGGATTAAATAAACCGTATAATTTTGTATTCAGCCCGACTGAAAAGCTGCCTGTCCTGCGCACAAAGAATCCTTTCTCTTTGTCAGTGACAACGTTATTTTGTTCATCCACGTGCTTGCGAACTGTTTCATTAAACCATTCTTCCTTGTAGTTCAAGCCCGGATTTAAAGAAATATAAGTAAAGAGCCGCGCCGGCATTGCAAAACTGAGATTATGCTCGATCCCAAACCGGGTAGTGCGTTCAAACGGTTCGTCTTCTTTGATGCGTGATTTTGACCGTCTATTAATGAGTTTTGAATCATACCTGAAACTTAAATTAGTGTAAAAAGGCTCTTTTTCAGGAGCGGCATCAATGCCTTTTTGCTCTGAACTGCTTTCCGGTTTGAAGAGATACGTAGGAGAGCTGCGACTGAAAAAAATACTCGGCAGCGTCTCATCGACACTGCCTGTCTGGAGGTCCTGCGTCCGTGTCAAGGTAACCCGGAGGCTGTTTTTTGAATCTTCCCACCGTTTTACCAGATTCGCACTTGAATATATTCGCCTCTGGGATCGCTCATATCTGTTCAATTTGAATTGTTTGTTAAAGCTCTTATCACTGATGAAATTTCCATTTACCGAGAGATTCAACGTGGGGTCTATTATCTGGTTATGAACGATTCTCAAATCCCATCTGCTTAGTTCCTGGTCGGCAAAGTTTTTCCGTGTAATAGAGCCGGAAATGTTTCCCGACATTTTATAGCGGACGTTGTACCGGGCATCCCCTCGAAGCATGATGCCGCTCTTTTCGTAATAGTCCATCAGTAATTTTGTATCCATGTAATCGTTAGGTGCATAGTAGTATCCTATTCCCCTGAGATGGCGTCCTTCGACCCGGCTCTCGCCATAGCTCGGCATAATGAAACCCGAACTTCGCCCGCCGTGAACAGGAAATACACCAAACGGCAGAAAAAACACCGGTACGTCGTGAATATAAAAAATAACAGGTTTTGCTACGATTTTATCCCTTATTTTTAATCTCATCTGTGAGCTTTTGAAGTGAAAATGCGGCTCTTCCTTGTCACAGGTGGTATAATAACCATCTGTAATCTGTAAGTAATCTTCATCAACACGAGTAATATTCTCACCATAATAAAACCCGCCTTCAAATTTTGTCCTGCCTTCGATGATTTTTGCCTTTTTAGTCAGGAGACTGTATACCATTTGCAGCCCTGTTAGCGGCTCCTGCCCCTCCTGAGTGAACACAGGCTGCCCTACCAGCTTAAAACCATCCGGAAAACTATCCCGCTTAGCGGGATCGGCTGGAACGTTAATGCCGACAGCAACTATGGAATCCCCATCCATATACCAGATAATTTGCATAGCCTCAAGCTTCATATCTTCATAAGTAACGAACGCCGGTTTGCTCTCCGTACCGTATAAAGTGATTATTGCATTATCAATATCATATATAATAGTGTCATCAGCTCCATATTTTATCATTGAAAGAATACTGCCGGCTTCCTGCTGAGCAATAATCGTATCGCCTGCGGCTGAAACAATAGTATCCTGAATCTGGGCTATAGAAATACCGTGAAACAAAACAACGAGAATTATTGTCCGGAGCAAGACTATGAATAATGTATTTTTATAGTTAATTTCCATTACAACCAAAGCAGAAGTTTTGACTACGCCGAAAAGTCTATATATTTTATACGTTTGAATATACAAAAAGATTAGTTTATTAGGAAAATATTAATTTTTTTCATACTACCGTACATATCATTTTGATGATTTCAACGAACATTCGCCGTTAAACAGCACAAATTGAAAAGCCGGCACCGTTCACATACATCCTTTTTATATTTATGTACACATACATCGAGAATTCCCAGTCTGCTAAGTGCAAAATCGTATTTTGTCGGATCGCCGGGTTCAAGTGTACGCAGATTTTCTGTAATCTCAAGAGCCATCCGCCATGATGCATTTCGCCTTTTTGTCAGACCAATATACCTGCATATACGTGCAGTGTGGGAATCGAGCGGGATAATTAATTGGGAAGCGCTGATATTCTTCCAGAGACCGCAATCAAGACCGTCATCGTGCCGTACCATCCACCGCAGAAACATGTTCATCCGTTTGCATGCACTCCCATTAGAAGGCGACGAGAGCAAAAACCGCACACCCGCAGCTCCAGGCACGCCATCTCTATAAAAGGGGGAACAGTCCAGGTCAAGTATGTGCGTTACAAAACGTGTTAATCCCTGCTCGATTGTGGCATCACCGGTATTATATCCTTCAATAAAAAAGGACTCGAGTGAGGGATACCGGTCATAAATTTGATGCAGGAAATACAAAAGCAGTGCAATATCCCGCCCGTTATTGAAACGATGGGTAAAATTACGGTATAATTTCACGGTACGGTGAACACTAAAATTTCTTACATAATCAACGGGCGAATTACCCAACGGTTCAAGAACCTGCTCTATCGAAGCGAAAATCTGTTTAACATTACCGTAAGCAAGCGAAGCTGAAATCAGTCCGGCAAATTCACGGTTTTCTTTTCCGGAATAACGGTGCACAAACATCAGCGGGTCGGTGTTTAAATAGTCTTTGTTATATGTCCGGTATAATATATCAAGTTCCCGTTTCAAGTATTCATTGTCATTCATTGAATAACCGCTCTATATACTAAAAAGTCCCGCATACATTATACTGACGGGACATAAATAAAGTTTTATGCAGTTAACACGGAAATTTATTTTCTAACCTAAATTATCAAGGGGGAATGATTTATACAATTCAAATTAATTATAAATTTTAAAAAAGGTAAGTAACTCTTAAAAGAAAACCTCTTTTTTTGCGATAAACTTATGTTTTCCATTGTGTATTACTATGTTATTTAAACAAGTCGAGTTGATTTTTTAAATAAGAGGATTTTAGTTTTTATAACTCCTTCAAGCCGATGTGGCTGTCGATATATTTTTTCCAGGTCATTCTATCCCAGTCCCATTCGGTCGGCTGTCCGCAACCGCATTTGCACAGCGGCGGCGATTTCAATACTTTATGTAATCCGTTAACGCCGAATTTTGAGTGTCCCTGGATATATTTTCGCCGTGAACTAAGGCTGATAATCTTTTTACCGCATCCGCAGGCACATATCGGACTTAATATGTTGTCAATGGAACTATAAGAAGTTGGTTCTGATTTTTCAAGTGTAAGTTTTTCCTCAGCCACAATACTTTTTTCTTCTTTGAGTGCGAGATATTCCATATCCGTTTGTTTTTTCGGGTTACCTTGCGGCTCGATAAGCGGATAACCGATAGGCAGGACCGCCTGGAGTTCATAGTGTTCCGGCACGTTTAATATCCCGTTAATAAACGATTTATCTCCCGGAGTGTAGATCACCGTACCCAATCCCCGGTCAACTGCAGCTAATACCATATATCCTATACAAATCCAAACCGATTCCAGCCAGTATGGCGCACGTGTATCGCCAAAAACAGCGATTAGAACGGGTGCATCGGTAAGAAAAGGCTTATCCGGTGTAATGTGTTTTGCTTTGAGCCACTGCTGCAATTTTTTATCAGCTTTTTCGTGCCAGGCTTGGTCTCCGATTTGACATTTTTCCCGGATAACTCTCTTTACCGCATTATCGGTAATAGTCCGGATTAGCCAGGAACGGCGGTTTGCCCCGGAAGGTGCGTGTTGACCTGCAGCTATGATTACGTCAACCTTTTCGGAAGGAACCGGGTCGGTTCGAAAGGAACGAATACTCCGCCTTTTTTCCAACAATTCAAAAAGGTTCTTATTCGAAGACCGGGCGGATTCAGGGAAATTTTTTGTCATAAATCAAAATTAAAAAACAGCCCCAAAAAACACAAGCTATATTTCGCAAAATGTTAAATAAAATAAAAAAATGTTTTTACACAGCGATTGTAAGGGCGAATATTTATTAAAAAAAAGGTAAATCCAAATAGATTTTAATCCGTTACGGAATGTTCGCTTTTGTGCTTACTTAGAGCAGCATGTACATCGGCAAGAATCATTCGTAATGCATCGATTGTGTCTTCAATGGAGCCGCTTTTTGAGAACCGATTTTTCAGATTGCTCGAGCAGAACTGCATAATTTTCGCAATAGATGCATCGAAACTGAGATTTTGAATAACCGGAATCCGGCTTTGAGTTGACCTGAACGTTAAAAATTTTTGAATTGTCCAGAGCGCATTCACCTCTTTAACGCTCACTTTATTTCCGGAACCGATATCGAGCCTCCTCTTCAGCTCATTTTTACCCGGAAGCGCAATAGTAACCGAAACAATAACTACTTTGCCGTGAAACCTGCGTATGTCGACCATTCCGGGAGTTATTGTTGAACCATGAATAATAGTATTTATGCCGTGATAAACAGCACCGCGAATAGCCGCATATAATACATCAGCCGATTGTTCAGCATACTCTTTGAATAAGGAGACAATATTCTCTTCGGAAGCAGGAAAATCCTTGTTTTCTTTGACTTGTTTCAAAAATTCAAATGCATAGTCTGATACTTTTTTATAAGAATCAATTCCTTTAGTCAAGAGATTCGCAATTGCGTCGGCATTTAACACATTCTGAATACCGAGCCTGTAGGCAATTGAAGAAGCAAGAGCTGATTTACCTGTACCCGGCACACCGAAGAGCAAAAGAATAAAAGGACGCTTATCCTTTTTGAATTTCTGCCAGAGCAGGTACCGTTCTGCAAATTCCGGTGAGGCGGTATTCGATATAATTCTATGGACAATGTTCCTGATAAGCCTTGATGGGACGGTTTTTTTATTATAAGACGTAAAATGTTTTTCCAATTGATGAACAACCGCCGCTGCTTGATCCGGTTCCATACCGGAGGAAAGTATCGACCTCAACAAAATCTCGCGGGAATACGGAACTGTTCCATGAGTGCTCCGTACACGTAACGCAACAGGAAGATCAGTCCACAGCGGGAGTGTTTTGTCATGTTTTTTCATGTTACTGGTGTTTGAATTATATCAACACTGTAAAGAATTTCATAAAATATATAACTCGATACCGGTTTTATCCCGTTTTGTAAGCCTTCGATACCAAATATCCGTACCTTACACCTTTAGTACTCACTTTGATAGAATCCAGCATATAGTAATTCAAAAATTCGAGAAGGACTGCGGTCCCTGCTATTATAATATCTTCACGACCTTTTTCCATACCGGGAATAGAAAGTCTTTCATGCGCGGTAAGTTTTAAAAATCTGTTTAGAATAAACTTTATGCTATTCTTTGAAAGCAATTTACCTTCAATTTTTGCGGCATCAAATTCATTAATATTCAAATTAACGGCAGCAAGGGTGGTAATTGTTCCGCCTATACCGATTGCGGATTTTTCTTGCTTAATGGGCGGCAGCCTGCAAATCCTTTCGGTAATATACTTCTGTGCCTTGCTCAGCTCCGAAAGTTCGGGCGGATCATTATTTAGAAATCCTGCGGTAAGTATGACAGCGCCGAGGGGTAAGCTCCATGTAAAATGCTGACCGGTGGGGCTGCCGATAATAATTTCCGTGCTTCCACCGCCGATGTCTATTACGATATAGTCTTTATTATTCTCCGCGCCTTCCGGCAGAGCCGACCGGAATGTATACAGCGCTTCTTCTTTCCCGGAAAGCACCTCAACGGGAAATCCTGTTTGCTTAAAAATCACATCCCGGATTTCCGATGAATTTTCTGCACATCTGAATATTTCAGTGCCTAATATACTTATGTCCTCGATATGCAAATCACGACAGATTTTAATGTATTCCTGCAGTGTATCGAGAGTACGCCGTAAAGCCGGTTCCCCGATCTTATTGTTCCGGTATATATCTTCGCCCAGGCGGATTATGCGTGATTCATCACGTAAAATGCGTACTGTACTCTTCCCGGTTATTACCGCAGCAATCAAAAGCACAGAATTGGTGCCGATATCAATAACTGCAAGGCGCATAGAGATCGTTTTTATGAAATGTAATGAAACTCGCCAAACTGTACAAGGAATACTGTTAATTACGATTTTCCGGGGTATAAACGGTATTGCCGTTTGCGCTTTTGCGATAAATTTCTTAAACCGTTATCTTCAAAACGGGAATTTAAACTTTAAGCAATATCGTTGCAATCATTAAGTATGAACCGACACCGAGAATGTCAATAGAAGTAGTAACAAATGGTCCCGAAGCAAGTGCGGGATCTACTTTCAATTTTGCAAATAAAATGGGAATAAATGTTCCGACCGTAGTAGCAATAAACATTGATGTAAAAATACCAAGACCCACAATGAGACCAATTATAGGTAAACTGATTTCTGGAGGTTTACCAAGCGGCCCAAACTTAGTTAACAAAAGAACGAGAAGGCTCAGGAGAACACCATAGCATATGCCCAGTGAAAAGCCCACACTTATTTCTTTGACCATTACATGCCATATATGTTTTATATTTATACGTCCCGTTGCTAAGCCGCGTACCATCAACGTTGTCGATTGTATTCCTACGTTACCACCCATTCCGATGATAACCGGTAAGAATGCCGACAAAAGGATTATTCTTTCCAAAGTAAATTTGAAATTGTCGATAACCGTCGCCGCAATCAATCCCCCGGCAAGGCTTGCAAGCAGCCATGGAGACCTTACTTTAAGACTTGAAAAGACCGATTTTTCAATAATTTCTTCCTTGCTTGTTCCAGCCATTTTCAAAAAATCCTCAGTTGCTTCGTCTCTGAGGACATCGATAGTGTCATCCACAGTTACTACACCTACAATTTTATTTTCATCGTCAACGACCGGAATGGCAAGAATATTATAACGTGCGACTTGACGTGCCACTTCTTCCTGGTCCTCGCCGGTATGCACGCTGATTACCTCGGTCTCCATTATATTTTTTAACTTCGTATTTCCCGGTTTAACAATGAGCAGGCGCAGAGAAATGACCCCGACGAGATGGTTACGGTCGTCAACGACATAGAGATAAAAGAACATTTCAACTTCAGATGATTTTTGCAGTACATCTATTGCTTCCTTTGCAGTCAAGTTTTCATTAAGAGCAAGGTACTCGGTTGTCATGATACCGCCGGCGGTGTTCTCTTCGAAGCCAATAAGATGCTCAACCTCTTCCGATTCTACTTTTTTCAATAATTGCATCACCGCATCGGAGATTTCCGGTGTTAACTGGCTGATGATATCCACCCTGTCATCCGGGTCCATTTTCTGAAGTATTTGCGTTATTTTTTCCGGAGAAATCGTTTCGAGCAGGCGTGCCGCATTTGTTGATTCCAGTTCAACAATGACTTCAGCGGCTTTTTCAACATCTTGCTGAAGAAGCCCAAAAAGTTTGTTTCTCTCGTGCTCGGTAAAGAAACGATAAAAATGCGCTAAATCCGCAGGATGGGTTTTTTGCATAATCTTATTCAAATGTGAATAAGCTTCCCGCCGGATCAACCGCCGAATCGTATCCGCATTTTTCTGTAATTGAAGCTGCATAATTTAACTTATATTTTATATGTTTATTTTGAAAAAAGGTTTTCTGTCATAAAAAGAACAATTATAATCCTATCCGAAAATGGCGCGAAGGATATATACAAATATAATTGCAAGAACAGCGCTTGCCGGAAGTGTAATAAACCAGGATGCTATAATATCTTTAATCACTTTAAGGTTAAGCGAACTGACCCCACGGGCGAATCCTACTCCAAGCACCGCACCGACAAGTGTGTGAGTTGTTGAGATAGGCAGACCGAGCCTTGATGCTATAACTATTGTAATTGCAGCGCTAAATTCTGCCGAAAATCCGCGTGTAGGAGTTAAATCCGTTATTTTTTCTCCTATAGTATATATTACTCTGTAACCCCATGTCGCCAAACCGATTACAATCCCCACACCACCCAAAACGAGCAAAAGCGGTACCGCAACTTCAATCGACACCGATTCACCATACAGAATATCCACTACGGCAGCAAGGGGACCTATCGCGTTAGCCACATCGTTAGCGCCATGCGAAAACGCAATAAAACAGGCGCTTAATATTTGTAACGGTACAAATATTTTTTCAACATTTTGTATACTTGCTTCATGTGCTGCACGATTAAATTTTGAATATGTTCCTTCTTTTATCTCCCCGATCAATCGTTTTACTTCCGATTCTATATTTTTAATACGCTTATTTAAATCACCATTAGAATTCTTTGTAATCGAATCTAAAATTTTTGGTACTTCCTCGAGTTCAGTAGTAATTAAGGCGTTTTCTTCTTCAGCGCCTTCCAGACCGGGAACAACATCGAGCAATCCTTCTTGATAAAACTTTCTAACCAAAAAATAACTGGCAAGGGCAGCAATAGAACCGACAAGAAAAGCAATGCAAGGGGCTTCAGGAAAATCAAGGTCTAAACCGAGATTTTTCAGACCTTTGTATACCATAGCAAGCGTGAGTACAAAAAACACTGAAAAAACAAGATATGGCACGGCTTTTTTCGTTGCGCGCATGGGATAAGGCGAATAAAAGATTTTTTTTCGAATATAAGTAAAAATAAAAAATGATATTGTTCCGCCAATTAAAGGAGAAACGACCCAGCTTGCAACAACATTACCGACTTTAGCCC
>LJUD01000103.1 GCA_001304035.1 bacterium SM23_31
TGGGCTGTAACGAAAATAGTCAACTGTGTATTCATACTCCGAGACTGCAAGCGAAATAAGGTAAGTGGTAATCGGGTACTTCTCGTGCCAGAAAAATGTTCTGGTACCGTCGCCGTTGTTACGGATATTCGTAAGTAAACCGTTTGAGACCGCCGTCAAATTTTCGGGCACGGTGACGGCAATACCAGCAGAATCTGCTTTATCCTCGGGCAGGTCTTTGCAGGGCCACCATGTACGTGCATAAAACGGCTCGCTGAGAGTCCAGATAAGCGGCTCATTGCTTCCCTCCCGCTTGCCAAAGGCGAATGAACCGAACCCGGGGGATTGAGGCTTGCCGCTGTAATTTACATCCATATCAAATGTCTGTCCGAGGTTATAACCAACAGTAAAATAGATGGTCAGTAGATTATTATCATGATTGTATGAAACGATATTACTTCCGCTCACGCCGCTCACGGTAAGATTAGTATCAAGGTCAAGCACAACCGAAAATAGGCTGTCGATTTCGCTCCGTGCCGTTATGTGCACAATGCCGTCTATTGTTTCGGTTACAGGATCAACCGTGATATCCAATCCATAATAAGTAACGTCAAATTCTCTCTGCCGGGCTACTTTTTCGGGATCGTCTGCCTGCTTCATAGTTGCGAAGCGTACGAATTTATCCTGCTCTGATTTTCGAAAAGAATGGAAATCCCCGGCAGGATTTATGACGGATTGGGAAAAGGCATTGTGTACATAAGCCATACTCACCGCTGCAGTCAAAACGATAGTGTATGTAACAATTTTCTTCATCTAAGATTAAATAATGATGTTCATCCCGCAAAGCCGCGAAGATTTGTACACGACATTAGTTTTCAGCTTAAAAACTAATAAATTCAATCAAGGATTTCCAGGAGCAGGTCAACTGCCCGACCTGCCGCACCCGGTTTACCTAATAGGTTCCGGGTTCTTCTCAATTTATTTTTTATTTGAGAATATAGAGTTTTATCGGATAATAGTTGAACAACCACGCCGGCGATTTTGCCGGATTTAACATCGTTTTGTATCAATTCCGGAACGACTTTTTTCCCGTGAACAATATTTGCCATACCGATATAGGGCATCGACACCATAAAGCGCGCAATACGATAAGTAATTGGCGACATTTTATATATTATCACCATCGGCGTACCTGCAAGTGCCGTTTCAAGCGTTGCGGTCCCGGACGAGACAACAACAAGCGTACTATAATGCATGATATTGTAGATGTCTCCGGATTTAACAGTTTTAAAGTCGAGCATCCTGAACAAGGAATCAGGCACTATATCAGGCACATTCCATGCTCTTCCGATTATTACTTGAATGTCCTCAATGAATTTATATACTTTGTGCATTGCTTCCAACATCACCGGCAGATGGCGTACAATTTCCTGTTCTCTGCTCCCGGGCAAAAGCCCTATTGTCGGACGATTCGGATCAAGCCGGAGTTTTTTAAAAAATTCATTTTTTGCGGATGACGGCTTGAGGACATCCACCAAAGGGTGACCGACATATTGTACGCGCATGCCTGTTTTTTTATACAATTCCTCCTCAAAAGGCAAGACAACAGCCATTGCATCCACGCTGCGGGTGATTGTTTTGATTCTTCCTTTTCTCCATGCCCAGACCTGCGGTGATATGTAACAGAAAATTTTTGCGCCGGATGAAATATGTTTGCGAATTTTACGGGCAAAGCGAATATTAAAATCGGGATAATCAATGAGAATAACAGCAGCAGGTTTTCGCTCACGGACTTCGTTAATAAGAGTTTTAAACACTACTCTAATAAACGGCAAGTGCTTGATCACCTCTGCTATGCCGAGAACTGCCATTTTGTCCACGGGAAAGAGGACTTCCATCCCTTCTTTTTTCATCATATCGCCGCCGATGCCGAACACGCTGCAGCCGGGGAGCTTTTCCTTGAGTGCATGAATAAAACCGGCACCGTGGATGTCTCCCGACGGCTCTCCGGCTATCATGAGAAAGGTTTTCCGGCTATCCCGTATATCTTCACTGAATGACATAAGACAAAATTAAATAACGTTTTTTAAGCAGAAACTTTTTATATATGCAATACCGTGAAAATCCATTTTATTAAGTCAAATGTGTAATATGCTAAAAATTTATTAAAAATCAATGGAGTTTTCATTTTTTCTTAACCTGGATTATTCATAAATAGTTTAGTTTAATGTCGTAAGTTGTTAATTTTTATGTGAAATACCTTGACCTGTCATCCTGTCCCGCTAAGCGGGATTCAGGATCTTTTTTAGATGCCCCGAGTGCTCGGGGCATGACAGGGGGAATTTATGAATTAATCAAGTTAAAAAACATTGCCTTTCCAAGATGTTATTTTCGAGCAGATATTGCCTGCTATTCTTCGAAATATATTCACCCATAATGACAAAGAGCGGCGAATGCTTTTGGTTAAATACTACCCGGGTTTCATACAAATATAAAGAAATACTCATCACTGCCTGCTTTTATTTTTATATCAAGGAATAGTTTTTGCACTTACTTATAGTTATAATTATAAGAATACTTGCATTTATAAAAATGTGATTAAAAAATTTTAAAAGTTTATTATATTTCAACTATAAATGAGAAATGTTCTACAAAATTCAGTAATTTTTAGTTAAAAAGAGTAATGGACAGAATAAAAAAAATTTTTATGCTGATAACTTTTGTTGTTTTGATATTTACTGCTGCGGCTGCCTGCGGGCAAACCGAGGAGGAATGCCTGAGTTGTCATCTTGATCCGGGATTAACTGCGATCAAAGTTACAGGAGACACTGTTCCGGCTTTTATTGATACTACCCTTTATTTTGAGTCAATCCATTACCGGCTGGGCATGGATTGTATAAACTGCCATGGAGACGTTTCAGAACTGCCTCACAATGAAGATCTTGCTCCGGCAAATTGCACATTATGCCATTACGGGATCAATAATTTATACAGGGAGAGTCTACACGGATTTGCTCTTTCCCGGGATAATCCCAATTCTCCCCGTTGTTACAGCTGCCACGGTAAGCATGATATCCTCCCGGCTGTTAACAACAGGTCATATACCAACCGTCTCAATCTGGCGCAAACCTGCGGAGCCTGTCATAATGAATACGGATTAAAAAAAGACCCTGAGATTCGCATTGCACAGGATGTAGGGATATATCTGGGCAGTATACATGGCAGAAACATAACGAAAGGCATCGCCACAGCAGCTACCTGTATCGACTGTCACGGTATCCACGACCTAAAGGGAGCCGCGGATATCTTATCCACTGTCAATAAATATAACATACCGAAAACCTGTTCGCAGTGCCACGAGGAAATATATAACAACTATATAAACAGTATTCATGGCAAGGCACTGGAGGCGGGTATTACCGATACACCGGTATGTACCGATTGCCACGGCGAGCATTCAATTCTCTCATCCCTCGATCCGGAAGCTCCAACGTTTAAAATGGCTCTTGCGGAACAAATTTGTGCCGGCTGCCATGAAGACCCAAGGATTATTAACAAGTACGGATTTATGGCCGGCACGGTCAAAACATACAGGGATAGCTATCACGGGATGGCAAATGCAAGTGGCTCACTAACAGCTTCAACATGTGTTAACTGCCATGGTTTACATTTGATTCTCCCCGCTACTAATGCAAATTCTACCATTCATCCGGATAATATTGTGGAAACATGTGGGCAATGCCATCCGGATGCAAGTGTTCGATTTGCACAAAGTTACTCACATTCTATTCTCAAAGATGATAATAACATAAATAATATTGTAAAGACTTCGTATATCATTATCATAGTCTTAATTATAGGAGCGATGGCTGCCCATAACCTGATTATAATGAGCAAATTTGTGCGTGAAAAATACTATTCCGAAAAAGAACAACCTTCCATCAAACGATTTGACAAAAAATTTATCATTCGTCACATTATGCTCAAGACCTCGTTTATAGTACTGGTGATTACCGGATTTGCTTTGCGGTTTCCCGATGCAATATGGGTAAAACTACTGAGATTTTGCGGTCTTTCCGAAGAAATCAGGGGTATTTTGCACCGTTCGGCAGCTATTCTTTTTATTGTTACTATCTTGTACAATATTATATATATGCTCTTTACACGTTCAGGGCGAGCAGAATCTCGTTCTATTTCCTTAAATGTTCAAGACCTGCGGGATATTAAAACGAATATGCTGTACCATTCAGGAAAATCAGAAAAACAGCCCCAATTTGATAAATTTGACTATTCCCAAAAGATAGAATACTGGACGCTGCTTTGCGGTGCAACAATAATGATACTGACCGGTTTTGCATTATGGTTTCCTGAATATTTTATTCATTTTTTGCCGACATGGGGAATAAAAGTTTCAACAACTATTCATTACTATGAAGCATTGCTTGCAACACTCGCAATATTTGTCTGGCACTTTTTTTCCGTCATATTTCACCCTGATGAATACCCAATGAGTATGACCTGGCTTACGGGAAAAATGAGTGTTAAAAAAGCAAAGAGCCATCACCGGAAATGGTACAAAAAAATTAACGATATTAACAATTCTACTGGAGGAAAAATAACAGAAGAGGAAAATTAGAATATAACAATAATTTCATAGAACATATATTATAGAAAATTCGGGAGTGTTACAATGGAAAATATTTCAACAGATAAACGTAAAGAGCCGATTTTCCCTATCGGGGTGGCTGCAAAAATGGTGGGTGTTTCTCCATCTACATTGCGAATGTACGAGACCGAGGGATTGCTTATTCCCTATAAAACTACTACAAAAATGCGGCTGTTTACGGAAGAAGACTTAGATTGGATACGGTATATACGCAGTCTCATTAAAAAAGATAAGCTGAGTGTCGAAGGTATACGGCGTATCTTATCACTGATACCATGTTGGAAAATACGTAACTGTACTCCGGAAGCAAGAAAATCATGTGCTGCGAATTCTGCTAATCTCAGTCCGTGCTGGACGGTTAAAAATGCTCCTGAGCAATGCGGTGAAACCGAATGCCGCTTATGCAGCGTGTACAGGTATGCACGGCAGGCATTTGATACCAAAAAGATGCTCGCTGATTACACAAATTATTGATACACAAATCAGAGGTTTTTTTACCGGCGGGCTCTGCGACTAATTGCTGCAAGGAATACGGAACGATCGTATAAATAGTCCAAACTGTAATTACATTTTTATCTGAAAGTACTGATATCAAGGAGTGTTTACGCTTATCTAAAATATTGAAAATTTCCCTTATTTGATAAAAAGCATCTTTTCCACCGAAGAAAATTCGCCTGCCTGCATACGGTAGATGTACAGACCCGAGCTTACCGTCTGACCGAACTCATTTGTTCCATCCCATTTAACCGAGTATCTTCCCGGATTTTTTTGAGTATTTACAAGCGTCTTGACTGCTTTACCTATTACGTTGTAAATCTTAATTGTTACAAAAGACGATTTAGGTATCTGATACACAATCGTAGTTTCAGGATTAAACGGATTCGGATAATTACTAAAAAGTTTAAAATCATCCGGATACTGATTTTTTTGTTCTGTTATGTGCGTTATGAGAGGTTCTTCTTTGCCGGTTAATGCCCATAAGGAGAATTGATTCACAGTTACTGTTATTGCATTGGTAATTTTATTTATTACACACGGTATTGAATGCCATATATACCCTCTCGAATCTGTTGAATCATAATAACTCACCGCAAGGCTGTCCTCGTCGATTCCCAGCGCAGTCAATAACGAATCCGTATATCCGAACGTTAATTCCGCCTCGAACTGATCAACTTCCAGTGCAATATCATAGTAAAATATCCCGTTATTAAAAACAGGAACATCGGGGAAGCTGCCTGATATATCTGAATATTGGGTGACATTTAAAACATTATTTGCCACATTCCCACTTGTGAAATTAATCGATAACGAAGATTTATTGGTAAAATTCACCGTTACGGTCGAGGAATCGGCTGGTAATGTGACTACGTTCAAGGTATCCGTTTCACTGAAAACAACTATTGCAGTCGTATCCACGTGTACCGTTACCGGTCTGCAGTATAGGGTCAAATCTGTAACTATTGTATTAGTGATTTTACATAGATATTCTCCTGCATCCGTTAACCGTACCGGACTCATGGTTAGAGTACTATCGAGTGCGCCTGTGATATTTGTTGAATCCTTAATCCACTGATACCGATTAGCCGATCCGCCTACCTGTACGCTAAGCGTTAAACTCGAACCCATCGCAACAGTGGTATCTTTACGCATTCCAACGCTGTCCTGCGGCACATATACAAAAGTTCGAAAATGACCAACATTAGGCTCAATATCTTCAAATGTTAACCGATTATCGTATACCCTTATATATGCAGATGAATTTAATGTAGTAATATTAGGCATATTAGTAAACTTATTATTATATAGATATAAATATGATAAATTTACCAAATTTTTTATTTCTAGCGGAATCGAGCCAGTAAATTGATTGTAGTTGAGTTGCAAAGATTTCAGATTCGTCAAATTCCCTATTTCCGGTGGTATAGTGCCAGTAAGTTGATTGTTATTGAGCTTCAAGTATTCCAGATTAACCAAATTCCCTATTTCGGGGGGTATATTGCCGGTAAGTTGATTGATACCGAGAGATAAATATCGTAAATTTTCTAAATTCGCTATTTCAGGTGGTATTGTACCGGTAAGTTGATTATAAACGAGGTCCAAATGTTTTAAATTCACCAAATTCCCTATTTCGGGGGGTATTGTACCAGTAAGTTGATTTCCACTTAGGCACAAATCCACTAAATTCACCAAATTCCATATTTCTGGGGGAATAGTGCCGGTATGTTGATTGTCAATGAGGATCAAATATTGCAGATTCACTAAATCACCTAATTCAGGTGGTATAGTTCCGGTTAGTTGATTGGTGCCCAGGGATAAAAGATGTAAATTTGTCAGATTTCCTATTTCCGGCGGTATAGTACCAGTAAGTTGATTGTTATGGAGCTCCAAGTATTCCAGATTAACCAAATTCCCTATTTCTGGGGGTATAGTGCCAGTAAATTGATTGCTACCGATGGACAATTTTTCTAAATTTGTTAAATTTCCTATATCAGGTGGTATTGAGCCGGTAAGTTGATTACCATGCAGTAACAAATAACTCAAATTAGACAGATTCCCTATTTCAGGTGGTATTGAGCCGGTAAGTTGATTGTTATAGAGGTGCAAAAATTGCAGATTCGCTAAATCCCCTATTTCGGGGGGTATGGTGCCGGCAAGTTGATTGTAATAAAGTTCCAATACATCTAAATTTGCTAAATTCCCAATTTCAGATGGTATTGAGTCGGTGAGTTGATTGTCACCAATCCGCAAACTTTGCAAATTTGTCAAATTCCCTATTTCTTGAGGAATTGAGCCGGTAAGTTGATTGTCATGAAGGCTCAAGTATTCTAGATTCGTCAAATTACCTATTTCCGGCGGAATCGAGCCGGTAATTTGATTGTCAGCGAAGCTCAAATACTCTAAACTCACCAAATTTCCTATTTCGTGAGGTATTGAGCCTGTTAATTTATTGCCATGTAGTTTAAGCTCTTCTAAATTGACCAAATTCCCTATTTCTGCGGGTATTGTACCGGATAAATTGTTATAACTCAACTCAATTGTTTCTACCCTTCCACTATCGTTAGTCATTATTCCACACCACGATGATACAGATTCACCGGTTAACCAGTTAGTATTATTATTCCAGTTTGGACCATCGAGAGCGTTATACAATGCAACAAGAGCCAACGAATCCTGATTTGCTCCCTGCGCCTTAATTGATTGGGATGTCGGCAGCAATAATGCGCATATCAATGACGAAAAGAAAATAACTTTAATCGAAAAACGTGATACAGCAGCTACCGTTAAAATAAATCTCAAGATTAAGCAATAGCTTAATCTAATAAAATTACAATTCTCTAAAATATTCATTTGATCCCCTATGTATAAATATTTTAAGATAAAATTATATAACATGATTAATTCATAAATCCTCTTATTAACATTATACCCTGCTTTGAAAGGACAGAATATAACTTAAAAAAGCAAGATCCTGATCCCCTCGCAGTATGCGGGGGATAGGACGACAGCATGGGTGGCACACCCAAACTCGTTTGGGGGTGATTGTTTCCGTAATTCTAATAATAAAAATAAGTAACAGAATAAATAATACTATTTTTTGAATTATTCAGCTTAGCTGCTCAATTATTTTATAATCTATCACCTACTATATATACGATTTAAACAATAAAAAGTTCTACTTTTTTTATAAATGTCTTTTTTTGTAACATTCAATAAGTATGTTTTATAATTTTTCTTACTTTTACTTAAATGTTTGTTAAATTTGCTGAATGTACACAGTCGATACTTTATGTATACTTTAAGTCAAATATTAAAGAACGTATTTTACTGCTGCAAGTAATTTTTAATCCGGTATTCAATCTCGTTTAATTGCAAAGCTATCAATTCCCCAGCTTCGCTTTTCTTATCCAATATAACTGTACAACTAAGAGTACTCGCATACTTGCTTATCGAAAAGGGTATCATCAACAAGAACGGATACACAAAACGAGTAGACCATTCCCAAGAAGTGAAACGGTTGCGATTTCAACAAAAAAAAGGCTGACCCGGTGCGAGTCAGCCTTTTTTTTGTTGAATTCGGAGATTTATTTAAAGTTTAGTGCATATGATACTATTTGATATATATCATTTTCTTCGTGGCGGTGTAATCGTTGACCTGCAATCTGTATATGTATATTCCTCCTGAGACCTGTCTACCGGATTGATCGGTGCCGTCCCATTCGACAGAAT